>JBCDIY010000199.1:0-3603 GCA_038748435.1 Pseudomonadota bacterium
ATCAAATTTCAGGTTACTAAACTATGGATACTTTAGAAGTACAAGCCTTATCTAGGTTTGATGAAGCAAAATTATCAAAATATCATGCACGTATGGTTATTACCGCAGGTATGGGGTTTTTTACCGATGCTTATGATTTGTTTGTGATTGGTGTTGTTACTGCGTTATTGTTACCAATTTGGCACTTAAGTATAACTCAACTTGCTATCCTTAACGGTGCTTCTCTAGCTGCAGCCGCATTCGGCGCAATCTTTTTTGGTAGTTTAGCAGACAAAATAGGAAGAAAAAAAATCTACGGCTATGAGGTACTAATTTTATTCGTTGGTGCCATATTGTCTGCTTGTGCTCTGTCTTTTACTTGGTTGCTTTTAGCTCGAATTTTGGTCGGCTTTGGTATCGGTGGAGATTATCCAACAAGTGCAGTAGTAGCAAGTGAAAACGCTAATCGACGTAATCGTGGATTTTTAGTATTGCTAGTGTTTGCTATGCAAGCTTTGGGTCTGATAATTGGACCTTCGTTCGCATCTTTATTGTTAGCACTGCATATATCTCCAGATATAGCTTGGCGTGTACTACTTGGATTCGGTGCTATCCCTGCGGCATCGGTTTTTTACTTAAGAAAAACAATTCATGAATCAAAGCACTTTAAAAAAGCCAAATCTATGCCATTTGAAGTCAGCCGCATGGTAAGTGAGCTTGCAGGGCATGATGACCATGTAAAAATACAATCTTTAACAAAACGCAGTTTACTAAAAGGTAAATGGTTGAAATATATCATCGGTACCGCAGGTGCTTGGTTTATATTAGATGTGGCTTTTTATGGCAATGGTATTTCGTCCGTATTAATCATGAAAACCATTAGCCCTCATGCCGACATATTAACGCATACCTTATTGTCTGCGTTGATATTTTTATGTTTTGCAGTGCCAGGATATTTTCTTGCTGCAATGTTTGTCGACAAAATTGGACGAAAAGTATTACAAATTTTAGGCTTTGCGATGATGGCAATATGCTATGCATTAATTAGTCTCGTACCACACTTAACTGAACACATGGGCTATTTTCTGTTTGTATTTGGTATTAGTTTTTTCTTCGTTAATTTTGGCCCTAATACTACAACCTTTTTAATTCCTTCTGAAATCTACCCGACACAAATACGTGCTAGTGCACATGGAATCTCTGCTGCGATTGGTAAGGTTGGCGCATTTATTGGTGCTTTTTTTCTACCGATTTTATTAAAATCATTAGGTTTACACATTACCCTGGTAATGATGGCAACAATTTGTATTCTTGGCATTCTAGTGACTTTTTTAGTGCCCGAAATGAAACAAGTGTCATTGATGAAAGTTGATGATGAAGAAAATCTTAAGTTTAGTCATTAGTAATCAAATCTATGTTTTGTTTACTTCCTTTGTTCTTTTAACAACTCTAACTAAAAGTTGTTAGAGAAATAGTTTAACTATACTGTTGTAACAAGTGTTGTATACGAATGGCAAATGTAGAACTTTCTGGCATCAAATCTAGTAGATGTTTTAAATTATTTCCCAATAAATTTTGTTTATCCTGACAATAAATTTTAATGTAACTCTCAATAATATATTCATAGCCAGGTGTTGCGAGCACATTTAAAATGCGATTTGCTCGATGTAAATCGGATTCATTTTGATAATCACATCGCTGTACCAGAATATTGGCTAGAATAGCTGCTTTTGAAGCTTTTCTAGCCGGATTGACTCTGGCAAAACTCTGAATACATTCATCTAATGATCTATCTTTATCCCATTCTAGCCACTTATCATAAAAAGGCAGGATGTATTGTTGGGCGGTTGCTATGTTGGTTTTGTTGTGATGGACAGTGAGTAAAATTAACATAACACATAAGCTTGCTTCAACATTTGCCCAAGAACAATTACCACTAATTTGCGGTGGTAGATCAAGGGTATATAGCGAAGTTAATTTTAGATATTCTTTAATTCCTTCATGAACAAAATATTCGTCGTTACGTTTGTAGAGTAAGCGCCAACAAAGTTCTGGGGTAAATTTTTCCATGGCATTCATCTTGTAAAAAAGCACAGTGCCATGTTTACGGCCATATTCACCTCGATCTATTTTTACAAATACATTCCCATATCGCACATAGGTAATCGCATGGCCTTTATAAGCAACAGGAATTAGTACAAGTTCATTTTGCAACAGTTGCAAAATTCTTGCCGATTGTTGACGACGATTAAAATTATACTGCTGATATTTGATCAGTTCACCACTCTTTGCTAATACTTCAATAATAAGATTTATCATTTTAAAATAAGCTTGCATGTTTCTAGCAGCAAAATTATTTTTAAAACGTTCTAGCGAATTTTGCAAGATACTTGCAGTAAATTCAAAGAAAAATCCTTCAAAATCTAAGACAATAAAATTCCCTAGTGGGTCAACAATATGTACATGCCCTGGTAATTCAAAACGATGGCCGATGAGTTTTGCATTGATATAATCTAGAGTGAATTGTAAATCTGCACCGTAGTGAAGTAATAAGTTTTTTAGATCTTGTTGGCCCCGTAATAGAGGTAGTACAAGTGGCGTTTGGCCTGAATGTGAGTAAGCATTAACATCGGCTCTATGATCTAATAATAGTTTACAGAAATTTAGATTATGATTATCACTTGCCCAGTGTAAGGCACTACGTTGTGTTAAATCATTTTGTCTAACATCCGCACCATGTTGTATGAGTAATTCCGCCATGTCTATGCGGTTGGCAATAGCTGCTTCGATCAAAGGGGTATAACCATATTCATCAATTTCATTGACGTTATGCCCCTGGTTTAAGAGATGAGTAACTTCTTCAGGTTTTCCAAACAAAATTGTATCAGCTAGACTTATCATATTTTATCTCTGGTTTTGAATATATAAGCGCTATTCCTGAGAGTACTAAAATGGTGATGGACGTATATTGTTAACTCGTTCTAAACGTTTGCGGTTTTCAGCTTGCAGTTTGTTTTCCAGTTTGGCGCGCAGCTGTGGCGAGAGTTCTGCATCTTTGGACATTTCTTCTAGGTTTTCCATTGATTCAATATTAGCTTCAGCATTGATAACTTCATTTTCATTATCTGGGGCAGTACCATCAGCATAGGGTGAATCAGCTAATAGCGGATTTGCCTTTAATAAAGAGCCTTGCTCTAATCCGTCACCGGCTTCATTGGGATCCCTTGGGTCAGGTATCCGAAATACTTTCCTAGTGGTTTGTAAATATTTACTATGTCCGTTACCTACTTGATTACCTACTTTTGCTAGAGTTTGTAGGGATTTATATCTTTGACTTTGATTCATTTCTTGTAAACGTTGAATTAACTTCTTACGTTTGCTTACTTTTTTACGCTTATTTAGCGCTATATCTTTATTTGAATTGGCTGAAATATCGGTTTCAACGACTAATAAATTATCATGAGTTGCATAGGAATCATTAAGAGATGTTTGATTAGTTGTCAGTTCACTAGTTGGATCAAATCCACTAGAGCCATCATTAATGTCTGATGAACTCGGATTTGCAACTAATATTTTATTGTGTTTACTAAAAGACATGGCCTCATCACTTTAAGTTATTGATAC
>JBCDIY010000200.1:0-3590 GCA_038748435.1 Pseudomonadota bacterium
AGCGGTTAACAATAGCAACTAATCTTCTTTATGTAAAGATTTTACAAAAATTATGCCGGTTGTTATTTAGCATTTCGGAATATTAAAAAAAATTCCGAAGACTTTCTCATGATACCGATTTGAGAAAGTTAACAGATTGTTTTTAATAAATTTTTAAAGGAATTTATTTAACTACTCCGCTATTAAGTCACACTAGAAAATATAAAATCTAGTATTATTCCTGATAGTGCATAAATTATACAGTTGAATATATAAGGCATAAATTGTAGCTTTTACCATTTTTTAGAAAAATTGCGTATTAAATAGAACTTACGCAAATGAGTTTAAAAGTAAGCGAGTTTACACAATGCTTTGTTGCTTAAATAGACAAATTGCGCATTGTTAGAGATTACAGGCCAGGTAAATAGAATTAGGAATTAAAAATTACCCTAAAAAGATTTTTTAATAGCATAAATTAATGGTTACATTAAAACAATTGTGATTATTTCCATTAATTTAATTAAAACACATGCTTGCTTGGCATGCTTTTTGGATAACATCCCTAAACATCCTTGTAATGGTGTTTTAGGTATTAACAAATTAAAAAAACCTGCATAGAAAGTTAATCTTTATCTTCACTCTTGGATCTAGCTCTTACTTTAATAATTCATTTTGTGTATTTATCAATGAAAAGTAAGGTAAAGTTTTTATGAATAGAATGTTAATTAACTCCACTCAGCGAGAAGAATTACGTGTTGCTTTAGTTGAAAATCAGCAACTCTACGATCTTGATTTAGAACGATTAGGCAAAACCACAAAAAAATCCAACATTTATAAAGGTAAAATCACCCGCATCGAACCCAGTCTTGAAGCTGCCTTCGTCGATTATGGTGCCGAACGGCATGGTTTTTTACCGCTTAAAGAAATTGCCGAAATGTATTATGTTAAACCACAAAATAATAATGAAAATGAGCGCTTAGGCATAAAAGAACTGATTCGAGAAAACCAAGAAATTTTAGTACAGATAGTAAAAGAAGAACGCGGTAGCAAAGGTGCTGCACTCACTACTTTTATTAGTCTAGCAGGATGCTATTTGGTACTTATGCCAAATAATCCTAAAGCGGGTGGTATTTCCCGACGTATTGCTGAGGATGAAAGAGAATCTTTGCGTAATATACTTAATGAACTTGAGCTACCTAACAACATGGGCGTGATTGTTCGTACCGCAGGAGTTGGCAAAACTAAAGAAGAACTACAATGGGACTTAAATATCCTGCTGTGTCATTGGGAAGCCATTAAAAAAGCCGCCTCAGAAAAAGACACATCGCATTTGATTCACCAAGAAGGTGATGTTGTCATTCGTGCTATTCGTGATTATCTACGCCAAGAAATTAGTGAAATACTGATCGATAATGCCGAAACATTTTCTAAAGCTCGACAATATATTCAACAAGTACGTCCTGATTTTTTAAACCGCGTTAAACTTTATCAAGATAATATCCCTTTGTTTACCCGTTTTCACATTGAAAGCCAGATTGAAACGGCGTTTCTACGTGAAGTGCAATTACCTTCAGGTGGCGCAATTGTTATTGATAATACTGAAGCCATGGTAGCCATCGATATCAATTCCGGCCGTGATACCAAAGGCTTAGACATTGAAGAAACCGCATTAAACACTAATTTGGAAGCTGCTGATGAAATTGCCAGACAATTAAGATTACGTGATATCGGTGGCTTAATCGTTATCGACTTTATCGACATGTCGCCGGTAAGAAACCAACGTGAAGTTGAAAATCGATTACGCGAAGCATTACGCATGGACAGAGCCCGCGTGCAAATCGGTCGTATTTCGCGTTTTGGCTTGTTGGAAATGTCACGCCAACGGTTAAAATCGACATTAGGTGAGTCTGTCCAGCAAAAATGTCCACATTGTGAAGGTAGAGGCACCATTCGTAGTGTCGAGTCAATGACACTCTCACTGATTCGTTTACTAGAAGAAAACGCCATGCTCGAACATACTGCACAATTACAGCTGCAAGTGCCTGTCGATGTCGCAAGTTATTTGATTAACGAAAAGCGTGAAGCGATTGCGTTGATAGAAAAACGCCACAAAGTTAGCATATTAATACTACCTAATAAACATATTGAGCTACCACGCTATCATTTGAAATGTTTAAAAGCGAATGAACTTTATTACACACCCCCTCACAGCTATGAAATGGTTGCAAACCCAGAAACCGAAGCTGAGTTTCGGGTTAACTATCCGACAGAAACGCAGGAGCCTGCTGTCAAAGCGATTATGTCGAATATGCCGACACCACAAACTCCAAGAAAACCTGGTTTGGTCAAGCGCATGTGGGAATTATTGTTTGGGAAAAAAATACCCGTGCAAAAAACTAAACGGGTACGTCATCATGGCAAACGTCCTACGGACAGGAAGCCACAACGCAAGCGTTATAATCGTCGGCCTAATAATAATAATCGCTCGAATCAATCAAAAGGTAAAAATTATTATAAACGCAATGATAATGCCGGTAATAAAAAGTATTCGCATAGAGGGCAAAGATCTGATGATTTTAAAAAATCGCCACCGGCAAAAGAGACGCAAAGTGATAAATCTAAATTAGATTGAAATATGATATCACCTGGATCCCCGCCTTCGCGGGGATGACAGCATCTACTTAGACAATAACCCCTTTGTAAACAGAGACTATAGTTTTGTATTGTAATCTATGACCATACCAAATCAATTAGCAAAAAGTGAGAACTCATGAGCAGATCAAATTTTGGCACAAATTTATTGAATGCTATTTTGCCCTTTGTCGGCATTGGTATTTTCATCGTCGTGATCATTTTGGCGGTGATTTTTTTATCTTATATATTCATTATCGGTGCACTCATCGGCTTAGTGTTGTTTGTCTTCGCCTTTATTAAACAACTTTTCACTGGGCGTAAAAAAACTAAGGTACCGCAAAAAACCCAACACGGTCGCACTTATGATTACGATGATTTGGAGAAATAAAATTATCTATTATTTTTTCGCTTCTAATGAAACTGAGACAAACATATCATTCTAGCAGCTGCTCAAAATTTTGACACTTTTTTTAGGTTATGTTAGTCTAATGCCCTCTAATTTAGAGGATTTCACCATGCCAGAATCAAAATTTTTTATTAAAAATCCTAGATTAATAAAGACCGTATATGATTTTAAAGAAACTTCAGAATTCCGAGCAGGTAGCAGCTCAGATAAGTTTGTTTATATTGGCAGTCGAAAGGGACTCGTAGGTCAAATATTATACGATATCAAAAAACATCGATCCGAATCGAAATATCTAGGGCAAGTTCTTTGCCCAGAGATTGATTCTCAATGGACTTATGAGAAAAACATGGCATTTTTCGCGGGAGTTATAGCTAAAAAACGCACAGTAATACTAACCACGCCTATAAGTTTCTATTTACAAGGAGATAATTGGCAAAAAATTACTGTGGATGAAATACTTTGGTTATTAGATAATCAATATACTATCCAACCTATTCATGATCCTGCACTCAAAGAAACAAAACTGCTCCAGACCGAGGATTTGTTAGTTTTAACCCCTGCCAAAAAAAAT
>JBCDIY010000201.1:0-3574 GCA_038748435.1 Pseudomonadota bacterium
TAGCATTGCTATTGAAGGGCAGGTAAAAGCACATGTAACTTACGAGCCTATGTACCGTATTCCAGGTTCAGCTTCGATGTATTTTAAAGCGATTAATCATGATAAAGTTGCAAATTTTGTAAAAAACTTTGTAAAAAAATTCAATTTTACTGGGCAAATCTCCTTCGATATTATTGATAATAATGATAATATTTATTTAATCGAGTGTAATCCGAGAGCTAGTAGTGGGCTACATCTTTTATATCAGTCTAATCTTGCTAATGCTTTTCAAAAAAAAATTTTTCAGCTAATTGTTAATGAAAAGCCATCGATGTTGAGTTATGCGATGTATTTGAGTGCGTTGCCGCGATCACTTAAGCTAAGTGCACTAAAAAAATGGAGAAAAAACTTTTTACAAGCTCGGGAAATTATTTACGATAAAACAGATAAAAGCTTTTTTATCTATCAGTTTTTTACTCTATTTGAATTAATGCTTTATATGCTAGTTAAACGATCAGGATTCCGACATATCTCTACTTATGGTATAAATTATGATGGTTGAGATGCCAGTTTGTTTCTGCCACATGTAAACCTTAGTACAGTGGATTAATCAAGTCATTTAGTTGATTATATCGATCCAATCTATTTAATCCAACAATATCTTATGTTACAATGTAACACTTTTAGTAAGATGATGATATTATGGTATTTAAAACCACTAAACTTCGTAATGAAATATTAAAAATACTCAGGCGGGCGCGCAAGCCACTAAAGGCTTATGAGATACTAGAACAGCTACGTAAAATACGGCCAAATGCTGAACCGCCGACTGTTTACAGAGTACTTAAATATCTAATTGAAAAAGATGTTATCCATGAAATAGCACATGAGCATAGTTATACACTTTGCCAACTTGGTTTGAACAATGCTGATAGCCATTCTACTAGCTTTTTATTTATTTGTAATGCTTGTCATGATGTTTTCGAAACATCTGACACTCAGCTAGCAAAACCTTTAGAACGTATCTGTGAACAAAATAACTTTTTTGTTAATTGCTCGACGATCGAATTATTAGGGCATTGCGAAAAATGTCATTAAACATATGAGGTAATTATGTTAACTAATCTAATCACAATCAAATTACTAAGTATATTAATTATATTTTGTACAGCTTTATTTGCTGGAGTATATCCATTTCTAAAAAAGTGGCGCAGTGGGGTATCTGAATTTCCACTTGGCCAAGCATTGGCATCTGGAGTTTTCCTAGGTGCTGGACTCATTCATATGCTCGGCGATGCTAATGCAGATTTCATGACATTACATTATAATTATCCGATTGCATTCGTTATTGCCGGCAGTGTATTTTTACTTTTTTTGGCTTTAGAACATCTAGGCAATGAATTTTACGAACATAAAGATAAGCATCACAGTGGTTTTGCCATCATTGCGTTTGTCTTACTGTCTATCCATTCTTTATTTGCTGGCGCCGCACTAGGATTAAGTAGTAATCTAGCGATTGTCTTAGTGTTGCTGGCCGCGATTGTTGCACATAAGTGGGCAGCCAGTTTTGCGTTAGCCACGCAAATCACCCAAAGTGGTTTAGACCAAAAGGTAGGATGGTTGTTATTTTTTATATTTACCATCATGACTCCACTGGGTATTTATATCGGCAGTACCATTTCTACCGCATTAAATAATAATGCTTTAATTGAACCGATTTTTAATGCGATTGCTGCTGGGACTTTTCTATATCTTGGTACACTGCATGGCTTGTCACGTTCATTTATGTTAAATAAATGTTGTGACTTGAAAAATTTTACTTATGTGATTATAGGATTTACTATCATGGCAGTTGTCGCTATATGGACATAAACAGAGATACATTTTTATGTACTAAACAACAAGTCGGTGATTAAATTGTCCAAGGATAAACAATAACACCTAGGCCTATTACAATGAATATCAGTCCTTGGATTAAGGTCCAATTTAAACAATTAGTATTTATTTTAAAACGCTTTACCAACCTATCTCCACAAAAGCTGCAAACAGTTAACAGGGATAGCAGTGATATGAACATGCCTAAAGAAAAAAACATCACATTTTGTATTCCCAATACTGAATTGCCAGAAGATATGCTAGCAAGGTATACCACCACTATCGTTGGACAGGGTATTATACCAACAGCCATACCCAGTATTCCTGAAGTAAAAAAACTATTCTTCCATGCAAATGTGTTGGTATTTTGTTCATGATGACAACATGAACAGGCAGTTTTACCTATATTTTTTTTTGCATAACTCAACATTAGCCTAATTCCGATACCGAATATCAGAATGCCGCTCGCTATGCTAAGAAAGTTTCCAATATAAGAAACACTACCTTCTAAACTCGTTTGATAAAAAATATAATAAGTGGCTAAGGCGATTGAGAAAATCGCTAAGGAATGAGAAATTGCTGAAGATAAAGAAATAACTATACTATTTTTCCAACTACTTCTTTGAGACACGACATAAGATAAAAGCGCTGTTTTACCGTGTCCAGGTTCGAGAACATGTAATGCACCAAATAGTAAAGCCATTCCTGAAGTTAAAAGTGTACTGTTCATAATTAAATGTTATAAAATATTTATATTAGGATAAAATTAGGTTTATGTCCAGGCTGGGAACCGTATCTAAAGTAGTTGCTACTCAAGATTAATACACTCATTTGCTGGACTTAATCTATTCTTTTATGATACAAAAATGCTCTGATTTGAATAACATTACTTATCTGACTATGGGGTTTTCTATCATGGTAATTATCGTGACATGGGCATAGAGATGAAAAAATACATTTGGCCTCTTATACTATCCGCTGCCATAAACTTGAGTATCATTTTCGCTATTTTCCATTGGGGTGTAAAACATAATACGAATGAAATTTCACTCAAGTCAGCAGTTGATGTTAACTTAAGTTCATTTGCGCATCATTCTCATGATATGCATCATGCGGGTAATCAGAATCAACTCCATTGGCTACAACAACATTATGGTAAAGCAATTGCTATCAAACGTGCATTTAAAGCTGGCCAACATTTAAAAGGATACGTGGTGAGTTTAAAGTCAAATCCACAGGAACGTTCTATTATCTACTCAATAAATGGCGGAAAGTACTACTTTATGGGAACGATTATAGATAACCAAGGCAAGAATATATCTCAAGCAAACGCACATAAGTACATTACCAGCATTATTAATAAGTCGATCTATCAAGCCGCTGTAAAATTGCCTGGTATTGTACATGGCAGAAAAAAAGCACCGCAAGCAATTATTATTATTGACCCAAATAGTAATTTGTTTCCACAACAATGGAATGGTTTAAATTACGACATTGCACAAGGGATGTTTTCAGTTAAATGGGTATTAGTCAACTATTTGAAACCTATGGGGCCTGATATTGCTAGTGATATTTTACAATCTAAGGATCCAATAGCAGCGATGGATTATAACGCCAATCATTATAACGCAGAGACACAAACGGGTGGCTACGTAAAAAATTTGTCAGTTCCGTATCATATAAAAAATATATTAAGGAATAATTGGAATTTTGTTCAAAA
>JBCDIY010000202.1:0-3569 GCA_038748435.1 Pseudomonadota bacterium
ATTCCTTACAATCCAGTGATAGAAATTGTATTTCACATCACCGAACCACTATTGGCACCGGCAAGACGTATTGTACCGATGATTTCAGGCATTGATTTCTCCCCGCTGTTGGTGATTATTTTACTGCAAGTCATTAACATTTTTCTTGGCAGCTTATATTAATGCCAATTTCTAAAACAGGGTCGCAAGGACATGTGCGCATCATTGCTGGCAAATTCAAAGGACGCAAGATCCCAGTGCTTAGTGGATGTGATATTAGACCAACGACAGATAGAATTAGAGAAACTTTGTTCAATTGGCTACAACCCTTTATAGAAAACGCAAATTGCCTAGATTTATTTGCAGGTAGCGGTGCATTAAGTTTTGAAGCGCTATCTCGAGGCGCAAAAAGCGCTTATTTAATTGACAGTCATCCTAAAATGATTGCAAATTTACGTCAACAAGCATTACTATTAGAAGTAGAAAATGTTGTAACGCTCAATGCTAAATTGCCGTCAACAGCGATAAAACTACCTAAGAGTTATTTTAATCTGGTTTTTATCGATCCGCCTTTTAATCAAGGGTTGGTTGAAATTTGTTGTCATTGGCTGGAAGATTTTGGTTGTATGCAAAATCAATGCTTAATTTATATTGAAGTAGAAAAGCAGTTAGATCCCCTGCCTATACCGAATCATTGGCGCATTTTAAAGAGCAAACATACGAGCAATATTGGTTATCATTTATGTGAGCGTACCGTTTGAGGAAAAAATCAACATGACGCGTTTTTTTTGTTTAATATTTTTATTACTAAATACATTGTTGCTGGCAGCATGTGTTTCACCTTACGTGCCGCCGCCACCACCTAGATCAACGCCTGCTGGAATTAAACTAGCCGAAGCAGCAGTCAATGCGAGTAAAACATTAAATACGCTAGAAGCGATACGTAAAGCTGAAAATCCTGATTTCAAAAAGCGTTTACCGTCTATAAAAACGCGTAATATGTCACAAGAAGTTAGTGTTGATTGGACCGGGCCAATTGAGCCTGTGGTAAAACACATGGCAAAAATAAGTGGTTATCGATTCCGGGTACTGGGTACGGTACCAGCAATACCAGTTATTGTTTCACTGCATGAGAGAGACGTCAGTGTCGCTTATGTCATGCGTAATATCGATTATCAAGCAGGTACTAAAGCTTTTATTATTGTGTATCCATCACGACGGATTGTGGAATTACGTTACCCGAGTGCGTAATGCGGCAGGGAGAAAAGATTGACAAATTTTTACCAGCTTGCTTCAATGGTAGCAATGCGTAAACTATTTTTTCTAATCATGCGTGTCAAATTCTTTTTGGTTCTATTTTTTTTAGGTAGCTTGTCTGGTTGTGTCTTACCCAACCCAGGCGTTTATGGTGGTACAGAAAATTTACATGAATTGTTGCATATCACTAATGTCACCATGGAAAAAGGTGGCAAGAAAGTACAGATAAGCCCAATTCGTTTAGCCATGCTAAAAGATACCGCTTTAAGCTTAGGCGCACGTGCTGGTTTGGCTTATGAAGCCAAAAAAATGGATAATATGATGCTATCACGTGAAAAAACCCTAGATGCAGCTTATGATTTTTATGGTCTACTGTTAGATCACGACGTATTACCACCGGTATTAGTTGAAGGTGATGATACATTAAATCTGGCGTCACCCAATGCGATCCGCTTGGCACAAAAGGTTTATAAAATCGAGCGACAAGCCCGTTTCGTTACTGCACCACCGACTTGGCGTGATTATTTATGGATGAATTTTAAACAGCCGAAACTGCCAGATAAAGGACTATTGCCCAAAAATCGCCCTGAACGTGAAGTTTGGAACTATTTTGTTGAAAAAGGTTGGTATCAAGGGATTGTCCAAGCCAATAATATCTATCAGGAAAATGTGAACCGATTAAATCGAGATTATAAAGGTATGATTTTATACCGTAAATTATATACGGAAAATATGGTGAGTGCACCGTTTGTTGCTAAGACTGATTTGGGTATTACTGGTAATGGTTCGCATATGCGTATTGGTGATAAAGTGTTAAGAATTACCGCTTTACCGCAGTTAAATCTTAAGGGAAATACTTGGAAACCAGCGATCATTCCAAGCAGTATAAAAAATGGCCAAGGGAAGCAATCCTCTAATAATCAAGCAGGTCGGTCAAAATTTAACTAAAATTTAAAGAATGATAAGTATGCTTGCAAGCAATGACAGGCAGTAACCGGTGTGCAGCACAGCGAAACCGCGACATTAGTACAAAGGTAGTTATGAATCAAGAAACCGCAGTATTAGAAAACACAGAAATCTTACCCGACGAACCCACACGTTTTACGCCAGCACATTTAGACATACTCTTGGAGTTTTGTGAAGGCTTAAATGCCTCGGATATTACCATACAAACCAATGAACCAATTTTTGCTGAATGTTATGGGCGGTTAAAAAAAATTACCACACGCAAGTTGTCTAATACCGAAGTCGGCGATGTCCTTAATAAAATTTATGGTCCGAATGGTACAGCACAAATCTTAAGTGGTGTCGATGTTGATACTCACTATGAATTTAGACCTAGCCGCAGTCGGCGTTTTCGCTATCGTGTCAATGGTACGGGCTGTCAAGTTGAAGGTCATGATGGCATTCAATTAACATTACGGTCGATTCCAACCACACCGCCGCCATTAACCTCATTAAATTTAGAACCTGATTTATTTAATGCTGTCGCACCACGTGATGGTTGTGTGTATGTGACTGGTGCAACCGGTTCAGGTAAAAGTACTTTACTGGCATCGATTATTCGCGATTTAGTGGAAAAAAGTGACGGTAATCGTAAAGCCTTGACCTACGAAGCACCGATTGAATTTGTCTTTGATGAAGTTAGCAAGCCAAGCTCTGTGGTCTCGCAAACAGAAATTCCCCGACACTTACCCAGTTTTGCTGCCGGTGTGCGCAATGCCTTACGACGTAAGCCGATGCTGATCTTAGTGGGTGAATCGCGTGATGCAGAAACAATTGCTGCGGTGTTAGAAGCAGCGTTGACAGGACATCCGGTGTATACGACATTGCATACCAATGGTGTCGCAGAAACGATTAGACGTTTAGTCACGACCTTTCCTGCTGGCGAAAGACAAGGTCGCACTATCGATTTAATTGAAACGATGCGCTTAATTATCTGGCAGAAATTAGTACCTACAGTTGATGGTAAACGTGTGGCGCTTCGCGAATACTTAGTGTTTAACGAAGATATTCGCGATGAATTATTAACGGCACCATTTGAAAAAATCACCGCTGTTACGCGTGATTTGTTAAAACGTCACGGTCAACCAATGATCGTCGATGCTAAGAAAAAATACGACGCCGGTTTAATTTCAGATCGTGAATTTCAAATCCTCACCACTCTATCTCGTCGCGAAGATAAAGATGCGCTGGAGATTAATTAAGCTTAAGATTTACAAAAAATATTCTGGGATTTATTAAAAGCTCGTTGAGTGTTATTTCACGGAAGTCTTAAAAGTAAAACTACTCATTCACGCTTTCATGTGCAACAAACGGATTTAATAATTCAA
>JBCDIY010000203.1:0-3563 GCA_038748435.1 Pseudomonadota bacterium
ATTATGATAAAGATTTATTCAAATTGTGTAAAGATAAAACTATTGCGATGAGGTTATTTTCTTAAAAGCCCTAGCCGCAACCAAGAAATAACCAACTCGGCAATATAGTCTGCAGTATTTTCCTTGACATCTGCGTAAGCAATTTCACAAAGTTCTGCAAAAGTATGCGGTTGTTGCAATGCAGTCAATAATTTTTTTTCGAGTAAAGGTATCTCATTGACATAAATATCTAAATTTTTACGCCAAATCAAAACCTGAATATTCGACGAATTTTTTCCTGAGCAAATCGGTGTATTTTTTAGTTGAAATGCTTGCCATGACGCTAAAGCATGATCTTGTAATGTCAAACTTTGACAAGCACTGATTAATTGTAACGTTAAATTTGGCCAATCACTAATAGCAATCATTTGCAACTGTTCTAAGGTCATTAAATTTTCCTGCTTGGCATAAAAAATTTCATGCACTGCCCATTCTAACTTCGCTAAATCAATATAAAATTTCTCATAACCTTTAGCTTGTAAAAATTGACTAAATTCGTTGCCATAAAATGTCACTGATGCTTGTTTTGACAAATGTTTAGCAATATATTTTTTACATAACTGACTGAACTTTTGCTTACCTAATTCTGCACATAATACTGGATAATTTTCTTGTAACACGTTTTCAAGTCTAGCTATATAAGCTTCTTGATAAATTGCTAATCGGCGTTGTGGAATTATTTTTTCATCTGCAACAATTTCAGCAACAAAGCTGGCATCTTCATTAAGAATCGAACGCTGAAATTGTTGTTGGAGTATTTTAAGTTGCGACATGCTGACCTTCTCTATCTACCTGCGCAGCTAATTGACGACAATGTTGCAATTCGTTAAGTAGTACTGTTAATTCTGGAATATTATCATCACGTTCAATCAGCGTCGGGACAGAACCAAAATGCGCACGTGCAGCAAGATATAATTCCCACACTGGTTTGATAATCGCTTGATCATGGGTATCGATAATATAATCACCAAAGTTACTATGTCCAGCCAGATGATGCTCTTTAACCCTTACAGGATCAATTGCTTTTAAATATTCTAATGGGTCAAACTGATGGTTCTGACTGCTAACGTAGATATTATTGATATCTAATAAAATATAACAATCTGCGAGTTTCGCAATCGTATTTAAAAATTCCCATTCTGGCATCTGCGAAGTTTGGTAAGTTAAATAACTCGAAACATTTTCAATTAATATGCGTTGACCGAGGTAATCCTGAACTTGTTGGATGCGCTTAACCACGTGTTCAATGGCTTCTTGCGTGTAAGGTAACGGCAACAGATCGTGAGTGTTGACTTTATCAATACCAGTCCAGCATAAATGATCGGAAATCCAACGTGCTTCTATACGTTTGCTCAATTGCTTAATTTGGTTTAGATAATCCCAATTGAGCGCATCCGTAGACCCCAATGAAAGTGAAACACCATGCATGACAAGTGGATAATCTTGACGTATTAACTCTAGATAATAATGTGGTTTTCCACCTAGTGCAAAAAAATTTTCGCTGATAATTTCAAAGAAATCGATTTTAGGTTTATTTGTTAAGATAGTTTGGTAATGTTCGGCTTTTAAACCCAAACCAAACCAAGATGCTTGTTGTGTAACATTAGACACTTATGGCCTATCATCCAATTCTTTCGGTGTCGGTGGCAAAAAGTCTTTGCGATTTAAACCCATGGCTAACGCCAATGCACCAGCGACATAAATCGATGAGTACGTGCCGATAACAATACCGATGATCATCGCTAAAGAAAAGCTACGAATCATATCACCACCTAAAAAGAACAAGCAAAGCACTGCGATTAACGTCAATGCCGAAGTCATAATCGTTCTTGATAAAGTTTGGTTAATGGAAATATTCATGATATCGATAGGGACACTTTTACGCATTTTACGGAAATTTTCCCGCACACGATCGAATACGACAATCGTATCGTTTAACGAATAGCCAATGACAGCTAATACTGCAGCCAATGCAGGTAGATTAAATTCAATATGAAATAAAGCAAAAATTCCTAAAATTAACATGGGATCATGCACTAATGCTAATGTCGAGCTTACGGCAAAGCGATACTCAAACCGCAAAGCGATATAAATTAAAGTACCTATCAGCGAAATCACCATTGCCAAAGCGCCTTTAGTTGCAAGTTCCCTACCGACTTGCGAGCCGACAAAATCAACGCGCTCAATTTTAGCATTAGGAATTGCTTGTACGACTTTTTGGACAATTTGATCTTGTTTCGCTTGCTTGTTTTTACGAATCGTAATTAATACATCCTTAGAACTACCATAGCTTTGAACTACCGCTTCAGTAAATCCTGCTTTAGTTAAATTTTCACGGATTAAATTGGTGTCGGCTGGTTTTGCATAAGAAGCTTCTATTTGTAAACCACCGGTAAAATCCAAACCAAAATTTAATCCATTGACCACCAAGGCGATGATAGAGAAAGTAAATAAAACCAGAGAAACCAGCGCTGTCCATTTGCGGATGCGCATAAATTCTATTTTTGTATTTTGCTTAAAAAATTCCATACTTATTTACCATCATATACCAATCGATAATTTCTTCACTTGGCGACCGCCATAAACTAAATTGATCAAGCCGCGGGTGAAGGTAACCGCGGTAAACATTGAAGTCATGATCCCAATAGTAGTTGTGACTGCAAAACCTTTTACCGGACCCGAACCTAAACTAAACAAGACGATCATAACAATTAACGTTGTCACATTAGCATCGACGATCGTTGCAAAAGCGCGTTCAAAACCGGCTTTAATAGCTGCTTGCGGACTCATACCATTGCGTAATTCTTCGCGTATTCTTTCGTTAATGAGTACGTTGGCATCGACTGCCATACCCACCGTTAACACAATACCAGCAATACCTGGTAAGGTTAAAGTGGCTCCTAATATGGATAATATCGCCACGATTAAAACTAAATTTAGCAATAAAGCGACATCAGCCATCAAACCAAATATCCGGTAGTACAACAACATAGCAATCACGATGAGTACAAAGGCAATTTCTACCGACAATACCCCAGACTTAATATTCTGCAAGCCTAAGCTCGGGCCTATGGTTCTCTCTTCGACGATATCGACACTAGCTGGCATCGCGCCGGCGCGTAATAATAAAGCTAAAGTTCGTGCTTCTAGTGGGTCGTTAATGCCCGTTATTTGAAATTGTGAACCTAATGCACTCTGGATTACTGGTGCACTAATGACTTTCTCAATACGTTTACGCCGCTTCACTTCCTTGCCAGCAATTTTTTGCTGCGTGGTTTTTGTTTCGATATAGACGATCGCCATGCGCTGACCGACATTATTTTTTGTGACTTCAGTAAAATAGGATTCACCCCCACCACCTAAAGTAATGTTAACCACAGGACGGCCATCCTGGCCAAACGTGGACGATGCACTGGTAATCGAATCACCGGAAAGCACCACTTGGTTTTTTAATAAAATCGGTGCACCATCTTTTAGGCGATATAATTTTGTCCCTGGTGGCGCCACACCGGTAGCCACGACAC
>JBCDIY010000204.1:0-3523 GCA_038748435.1 Pseudomonadota bacterium
CTTAAAGTTGTGCACAACGAATAAGAATTTTACCCGTATATTAATGAAAAACACTTAAGCTGTGTGATTTATAGCATAATTGCTTGCAAGCCCTTTAATTTCAATGTTTTTTTGCTTGTGTAAATCTAGCACTTTTTAACTCGAAGCCAGGAATCATCGCTTCAATGGGATATATCACACGGACTTTCCACAAACTTATCCACAGATTTTGTGGGTAACTTTATCTAAGTGTGAATGTACAAGGTAGCTTTAGCGGGGGAATAAAATTTCTACTTCAAGGCCTTTTCCACTGATAGGTGTATTAAGATTGATAGCGGCATTGTGTAGTTCGACGATTTGCATCACTATGGCTAAGCCTAAACCACTGCCACGCTGTTCACTACCTAGCACGCGGTAAAAGCGCTCTAATACACGTTTACGCAATTTTGGCGCAATGCCAGGACCATTGTCCGTGACTTTTAATTTAACGTTCATTGGGTTGACGATAATTTTAACTTTGACTGAGCCTAACTTAGGTGTATAACGAATGGCATTATCAACTAAGTTGCGGATTAAAATACTAATGGCAGTGACGTTGCCTTTAATATTGGCTTTTTTTGTTTGCGATGGAATTAATTCAATTTCAATATCTTTTTCGATGGCAAATATAGCTTGCTCGGCAATCACTTCTGCAGTGAGTTTATTGAGATCAATTGATACAATATCTTGCAGAGTTTCTACTTCAGGTACCAGTCTACTCAAAATTAATAATTGTTGAACAATATGACTGCAACGATCAACACTGTTGATGATGTTCTTCAACTGTTGTTCAATTTGCTGTTTATCTTGCATCTTCATGGCAACTTGTGCCTGGGTTTTTAATGCAGCGAGTGGAGTTTTCAGCTCATGGGCAGCATCACCAGCAAAGCGTTTTTCACGCTCGAAGGCGCGGCGTAAGCGGCCAAATAGTTTATTTAATTCATTCGTTAACGGTTTGATTTCTTCAGGTACTTTTTTGGTATCAACGGGTTCTAGAAAGTTTGGTACACGGTGTGAAACTTCATCAGCAATTTCTCTCACCCCCTTGAAACTGTAACCAATAATAAACCAAATGAATAAACCAGTGAGAGGAAAGGTAATCAACATCATATAAATATCATCGATGGCAATTCGATGTGAGAGTTGGTTGCGTTTTGTAATCGGTTCAGCAATTTCAATACGCAGTTTAGTTTCGGGGTTGTAATGCGAAAAGATGCGCCAAAAGTTCTTATCAACCAGACGCGTGCTTAAACCTTCTATTTGGTTAGTTGCAAATGGAATATGTGGTGCATTGAGTGAACTTAAAACTAATTGATTATTGTGATCCCAAATTTGAAATTGAAATTTATTACTTAAAGCACTGCTGAATTCAGGCTGTTTTTCTCCCAAAATTCGTTTCGCATGCTGCGGTATTTGATTAAAATTTTCTTGCAGGCGGTCAATATCAAGTTGATTTACATCTTTATCGATCAAAGCATTCATCGATAATCCAGCATGGCTGAGTATTAAGTCAGAATGACGCTTAATATCTTTTTTATCTAAATAATAATTACCAAACGCAGTAACAATCGTAGCTAATACTAGTATTAGTAAAAGATAAAAAATTAAGAACCGACGGATTGAAATGATCATGAAGCAGTAGTATCAGTAATTTCAATTAAGTAGCCGACACCACGAATCGTGCGGATGTATTCATTGCCCAGTTTCTTTCTCAAGTTATGTACATGAACTTCTACGGCATTACTGTCGACATCTTCTTCCCAACCATAAAGTGATTGCGCCAACTGTTCGCGTGATAAGACTTGGCCAATATTACGTAATAATTTATGTAGTAGGGCAAATTCACGTCGGGCGAGGTTGATTTCTTCGCCGCTTAATGTAACAGTGTGTGCTGCCGGGTCAAGCGTGAGTTGTTTATAAGTAATTCTTGTTTCAGCACGGTTGCTATAACGCCTTTGCAAAGCGCGTAATCGTGCACATAATTCATTTAAATCAAATGGTTTAGTTAAGTAATCATCGGCGCCGCTATCTAACCCTTTGACCCGATCTTCAATGGTTTCCAAAGCAGTTAAAATTAATACGGGTGTTTTTTTGCCGGCGCGACGAAACTCACGCAACACATCTAAGCCTGATTTCTCCGGTAAGCCAATATCTAAAACGATGATGTCATATTCTTCAAGTTTTAGGGTTTTAGCAGCCTTATTACCGTCTTTGACCCAATCGACAGTATAACCATTTTGCAATAATCCTTTTTTCACCCCATCGCCAAGCATTTGATCATCTTCGACTAGCAGTAATCTCATTCTATTTAACCTGTATAATTAAGCTACAATCTATTATTACATAGATTATAGCTAGAATCATTTATTTATATAAATTATTGTAATACGGCTTGGTCAAACAAAGACTAATGGTGGTGCGCTTGGTACATCATTTCGGATGATATTTTCGAGTCTACAGTTTTGGACAGAGAAAAAGCGGCCATACTTTCGCAAAGCTTTAGTTTCGCGTAACTTATTGTTAATATTGCTACTTTTGAACCAGTTATCTCCAAGTTCCTGCCTAGCTTTTTTAGGTAAAGTTTTATTTAAAGGCTTAAAGCCAAGTAACTTTAGCGGTACTGCTTTAAATAGCTTCAAGGGTTTTTTCCCATCGCTGGGCTTTAAGCCATTTGCTAATAGATTGAATTGACTCATAGAATCTTTACGGAAAGGCCCTTCCTTGAGGATATCTGCGAAGAGCCTCATCGTTTCATTAAACTCAGTTTCATTATCTATATCAGGTAAGCGTTGGTTGCTGAAATAAAATTTCAGCATGGCTGCAGTCAGCGCGGAGACATATCCGGTTCTATCTGTAGCATCCATACAACCACCGCCGATGGTAACATTACTTCCATTTAAATATAAATTTTGTAATGCGGCTGCCCATAAGCGCGGGTTACGCTGATGATTGACACGATTTTCTAAGTAACTTATGTAAAGTTTGCGGCTACTATTGAGGGCACGTATACCAATAAGAAATTTATTTTTTGCGGATTCATCGACAAATATTTGCTTCTTATTAGCTATTATTTCGATTTGTTCAATAATCAGCGGAATATCAGCTATTTTAAAATTATCGAATGCTTGTTGATATTTTTCTGCTGTATCTTTCGGTAGATGTATTTTTAATCTTTTAACTATTTCTTTATATCTGTTGGTAAATATATTTAACGTTCTAATATTGCGAAAATCAAACGCCTCACTAAACGTTCCACCTATGAGGTTCACAGGCAAGTTGGTATATAAATTATTTGTGGTTTGCGTATTCGGTAGCGAATTACCAAAAGCCGAATTTGATTGATAAAGCTTGGGCGTGGAAAAATGCTGTTTATTTTGTTCATGAGCAATGTTCTCATTTTTCTTATAAGAGAAAAAATTAGAGAAGAAACTTAGTATTCGATTAAAAATAGTCGGAGATAAATAGTGTTGATGGACGTTAATACGTGGCATTTCATGCATTTTGC
>JBCDIY010000205.1:0-3518 GCA_038748435.1 Pseudomonadota bacterium
GTTATTTTTCAACCCATTGATAACTAGCTATAATCTAAATAAAGCAAAAACATATATCTTTATAGTACGTTAGGGAAGTTATGTCTAAAAGAAAAGCGGTTTTCTCCTTCATTTACCAATTGATGAAAAAAAATGTTGCTTCATCAGAAAAACAGATAACTATCATTGGCATATTAGGGGCGACTTTACCTCTTTATTACCTAATCTATCAATACACAACACCGTTGGAATGGGACAGTTTAGCGTTACGCAATCTCGGCGCAGTGATTTGTGTTGGATTAATCATTCATAAATTTTGGCCGAGCAAAATTAAATATCTATTTCCTTTCTATTATTATTTTACGTTATTATACTGTCTACCGTTTTTCTTTACGATTCTTTTACTTAAAAATACTGGGTCTCTCATTGCTGCTCTTTCCATGATGATGGCAATTATTTTATTAGTGGTTTTGTTAGATTGGATGAGTTTTTTAGTAACACTTATTTTAGGCTTGATTGCTGGTACTTTATATTATTTTTTCACGACCGACAACCCGCATATTCCTTTAAGTATGCTTCCTTCCATTGCATTATATTTATTTGTTGCCATAGCTGGAACTATCTTCAATTATAAAAGTGCAGAATTAAATTTGCATCGATTAGAAGGCATGGCAACCATTACAAGTAATATTGCGCATGAGATTCGCACTCCTTTGTTAGGGATAAAAGCAGGCATCGAAGGATTACGACGTTATATGTCGCCTTTATTCGAAACTTATGAAGTTGCCAAAAAAAATGGTTTGAATATCCCCAATATTCGCAAAGCACACTTAGCCAGTTTATTGCCCGCACTAGATCGCATGGAAAGTGAAACGCGTTTCGCTAATACCATCATCGATATGTTGCTCATCAATGTTGGCAAAAACCCGACTAACTTAGAAACATTGCATATCTATTCTATCAATCACTGCATTAAAGCTGCGTTGGAGCGCTATCCATTTGACTCAGCTGAAGAAAAGCATAAAATTCACTGGAATAAAGCCCATGACTTTCAATTCCTCGGCTCAGAAATACTGATGGTGCATATTATCTTTAATTTATTAAAAAATGCATTGCATTTTATAGTTACTGCTGAGAAAGGTGAGATCTTCATTTGGTTAGAACCCAATAATAAATTTAACACTTTGCATTTCAAAGACACTGGACTTGGTGTACCTTCTGCTATCTTACCACGTATATTTGAGCGCTTTTACACGACAACACTTACCGGTACGGGCATAGGATTGTCTTATTGTAAAATGGTGATGGAAAGTTTTAACGGTGATATGAAATGCCTGTCTGAAGATGGCGAATATACACAATTTTTATTAAAATTTCCAAAAATTTCGGCCAAGAAATTACCTAAATAAAAATTTCGGCCCACATTTACTAAGATGGAAAGTGTTTCTCTTAAGTGATTCGAGAAAATACTTTATACGGCTTGTTCCATTTCCTCTTCTCGAGCTGCTTTTTCATTGCGTTTATTTGTAAGATTTTGTACGCATACATCAATAACACGATCCGCTTGCTGGCTATCATCATTTTGTTTTGACCATATAGCGTCAAAAACGCTGAGATAATCTTGCTCGGCAATGGGGACATTAAGAACTTCATTTGTTATGCCAAAACCATCTACCAACACATCTAATTGTTGCAACAATTCACGACCAAGTTGGTTTTGATATTTTTGTACTTGTGAACAAACATTTTCCGAGAGCAACCTGCTCCGTAAAGAAAGATCCATTGACTCATTGATCACTGTCAAATTAAAAAATTTAAGCAACAAATCTAATAATTCAAATTGTTTTGTATTTTGCGGCAGTTTTTCAATCACCGAATAAAATTCACGCGCTAAAAGGTTTTGCCCATATAGCCGCGCAAACTTAATTGCAGTTAACGAGTTTTCTTTCCAGCTATTTTCAAATCCAGCTTCGGCGAAATTTAATTTGCCTTTCAATTGGGTAAACAACTGCTTTTCACAACCCTGTAAAAAATCCAGTTGATCTTGGGTATGAGTTAAGTCTAATTTTGTATGTTTAATTTGCATTTTGTTATAAAGCTTTTGGTACTTAGCCTGCATGATCACATTGCGTGCTATTGTTAAAAATAATACATCAGATTCGCCTTCAGCAGTGTATAAACCATGTTGCGCAATTAAATAAGAAATAATCTTATTACCAGGAAATAACCCTTGCGCACCACATTTAATACGACATAAGTTAATACTTTCAATAGCCAAACTAGTCGCCATTGCCTTGCCAATAGAAGCAAAGTGAGAAAATCGTCTGTGGCTTTTTGTTGCTTGACTCGTTTTCGAGGTAATCAAAAAATTAAAGAAAAAGTTCATTGCGTAGGACTTCGCAACATAGCGGAGTAACGGTTCATAATGTGACTTATATTCGATTACCGCTGTGTCTTGGCTTCTAGGAACAGCTACTTTTCGCTGTCTCGCATATTTTACTGTAACAAATAAACTTGCTTGCATATGCAATATCGCCGTTAATGTACTAGTCAATTTTCCGGTTGCGATCGCGTCTATCGACATAAGCAATTGTGAGCGTTTATTTCTTGTAGGTAAAATAAGCGAACCATGATAAGGCAAATTAGGCCCTAATAAAATATTTTCTCGCGGGACTCGCACATTTTTAAACGTTGTGATGGCATTATCTAAAGAAAAATCTGGAATCTGCTCCAAACGTGTTACAAAAACACCCTTTTGCAAATCACCTGCTTGATTTCTTATCGGCACAACAAAAGGAAAAACACCGTAATCGGTTGTATCCAATATTAAATTAGCAAATACAATAGCGATTTTTGCCGTAGGCAAACCAGTATTTGGCATATATTTCATACTTTTATAATCGGGTGTGTTAATTACAAATTCATTCGTATCAACGTCATAACGCGCTTGGGTTTTTAATGCGAATAAATTACTGCCGTAACCTAATTCCGTTGCTAGATATAAACCAACGGTTTTTTCATTCAATAATTCATCTAAAATATTCGCTAAATGGGTTTCATCCGAACGTAATTTTAGAATCGTATTAATACATAGCAAATAATGTATGTTAACCACCGCCCATAAAGCAGGATCCACTAAGCTTAATAAGCCGTTTAATAATATAATTCTACTAGGATCAGTTAATATATCATCCGCATATCGATTATCGTTGATAAAATGTTTAATAAAGTGCATTTTTTGATAGGATAGCTGGACTTTTTCCTCTAGTGTTACACTGCCTTTTGGTTTAAATAAATCTTTTGTTAATAGACTTAAGTTTTTTTTCCAGAAATAATATAGTTTAGGGTTATGTGTTTTATCCCTTAATATTTCTTGCAGTTTCAAAGTCAGTAATTCATTCATTGATATACCTCAGTTGTTTGTTTATACAGGAAAATTTATTATTTTTGGAATGATAATACGGTTATGTTGTTAAACAACAGTTTTCGCAAGAATTTAAACACGCAAGTAGCTCGAATGCAATAAGTGTTTATATATA
>JBCDIY010000206.1:0-3481 GCA_038748435.1 Pseudomonadota bacterium
AAAACACATTTAATATTTGTACAGGAACGTATTTACAGAATATTTGGAAAAATACATGCCTTTCACAGTGATATTTCAGTAAACATTTGCTGTCAAGATCACTCAGAGCTGTGCTTAACCATTAGCTGCTAGTGCAATTATCACCTCAATCTTCACATGTAAAAATAATAAATATAACCTGTGTTTAGTACATAGGAAATACAAAAAAACTAATTTCTCATATTGGGTATCGCAGCAACTAACCGCAATGATGCAGTTAAGGCTTCAAACTGCAACCAAGGTCTTAAATGAGCGACAGCGTGATAAGCGCCTGGTTTTCCGGGGATTTCTTCAACACTAATACTTGCTTCGGCCAATGGATATTTTGCTTTTAATGCCGCACTTGCACCAGCATTAGCATTAACATAAGTATTAATCCAGCGATTCAACCAACGTTCACAATCTTCAACCTGTAAAAATGAACCAATTTTATCTCTTGCCATAACTTTTAAGTAATGTGCAAATCGAGAAGTTGCTAGAATATACGGCAAGCGTGCTGCAATTGTAGCATTGCTAGTGGCCTGTGGAAGATCATAATTTTTCGGTTTATGAATGCTTTGTGCGCCAAAGTAAACGGCATAATTTGTATTTTTATAATGACATAACGGTAAAAAGCCCAAGGCAGATAATTCAGTTTCACGTCTGTCTGTGATACCAATTTCTGTCGGACATTGTGTATCTATAGTGCCTTGATCACTGATGAAATGATAACAAGGTAAGTTCTCAACCTTGCCACCACCTTCCGCGCCACGAATGGCTGTTGCCCAACCATGTTTGGCTATTGCTTGGGTAATCCGCTCAGCTAAAACATAAGCTGAATTCATCCAACAAAAATTATGCGGTGAATTATTCGCTGTTAACTCTTGATTATCAGCAAATTCCTCAAAGTTAAATGCTTCAGTTTGTTGAGAGTTTGTCCCATACGGTAGACGTGCTAATACTCTAGGTAAGGTTAAAGTAATAAAACGTGATTCTTCCATCTGCCTTAAGCTATGCCAATTGGTATAAGTTGGGCTGCTAAATATTTTACTTAAATCATTTGGCTTGGATAATTCACTCCAATGGTTCAAACCAATTAAACTTGGGTTTGCTGCCGTGATAAATGGACAAAATGCAGCAGCAGCAACTTGAGCCATGTAACGCAAAGATTGTATATCTTCAGAATGTTGACCAAATTCATAATCGCCGATAAGCACACTGTAGGGCTCACCTCCTGGTGTAGCATATTCTTGATCATAGATTTTCTTAAATATAAAGCTCTGATCAAAGCTCATTGCATGATTTAATGTTTTAAACAATTCATTTTTTTGCATATGCAAAAAGTGAATTTTAATTGTGCCTTGGCAATCCGGTGTATTTTTCACTAAAAAATTTAAACCGCGCCAACTTCCTTCTAATTTTTGTAAATCTTTATGCTGTATGATAGTCGTTAATTGTTTAGATATTTTCTCATCGATTTTTGCTATGGCTAAATTGATAGTAGAAAGCAAGCTTGTTTGCCAAACCATTGTGCCATTTTGCACTTGGTTGATTAACATTTTTATCAACGCTTGAGCTCGAGATTCCTCTGTTTGCTTTACTGCATGAATAAATTTGACAAGTAGGTTGTTATTATTTGTTTTAGTGGATATAGCTAATTCATTGTTTGTTGTCTTTGCTATCATTGTTTTTTTCCTTATATAACTCTGTTGGGCTTCGCTTCGCTCAACCCAACCTACAGTTTACTTCTAGCTAAAGATTTTCTCTGGTATTTCGCTGCACTGCACACCAGCCACGAGATAACATTCCTAAAAAAATAGATAATTCTATTTGTTTAATGAAGCTAGTGAATTTGCCAGTGTAGTTATTTTTTCTTGGCTTTGTAATGTTTCAGTTAATAATTCTTCAAGTGCTTCGGAACATTCTGCTTTAGAGGCAAGCTCGACTAATTGATTACGTGCATCTAATAGTGATTTTAAAACTGGCACTTGTTCGACAATTTTCTCTGGCTGAAAATCTTCCATACAAGTAAACTGCAGTTGTACTTTTAACTCTTCCTCTTGTTCACTTAACCTGTTTTTTACAGAAAAACGCAACCCTGGTTTTAGCTTAGTCATCACTGCAGTAAAGTTATCTTGATTAATGTTGATAAAATCACGTTCCTTTAGTGGTTTAATTTCACCAGCTGAATGATTACCCATATAATCACCTAATACCCCAACCACAAAAGGTAGTTCCCTTTTTTCTACTCCGCCTTCGGTTTCCACTTCATATTCAATGTGAACACGTGGTGTTTTCTGCATTCTTATTTGTTCATAAATAGACATTGTTTTTCTCCAATTTTTTTAACCAATTATAATTTGCTATTTTTTGCTGTATCTACGACTAGGTATTCAGTTGGAACAACCCATCTTGGCAGATAAAAATTTCTAAATATAATCAAATGTATTAATTCTTTGATTCCTTGTGCTTGAAAGATAAAACTTGCAAAATATCCATGAATATCAAACTCAACTAAACATTGGTTTATAGTTCTCGACGAGGCTATTTTTGCAAAATCTAAGATTCGCAACAAAGACCATGTACCGAATTCATAGCGGTGATATTGATAGGCAGCAAATGGTTCCATAGTGATACTTGAAACACTCGACGCATGCTCAAATGGCCAGTCGATTATTGCATTTTCCCTAGGTCCATGGCGATAAATAATTTGTTTATCGCCAAAATTCAAATAGATTTCTTTAAGACGCTTATCTAAAGTGTAAGGCTTTATATCTAGTCTCAAATGCATCTGCTTTACATTTTGACTAAAAAAAACTTTACGAATCAGTTGGGCTTGCCGAAAAATCTTAATAGTTTTTTCTGGTATTTTTATAGTTAAATCATCTATCTTACGGATTTTCCAACCATCAGGCCCAATGATTAAAAATCCCCTAATATATCTCTTAAAATAATTTTGCAAGATGCCATTATAAGCAAAGAAGTTATTAAAATATTTCAACTTGACTTCAGCAATACTATGTCGATTAAAAGGATATTTTGATTGAATTTGATATTTATATATCGGCAACACTTTTTTTTGCCAAACTTGATCCATCCTTGCATACGCTTTTAAACTGATAAAATCCCAAGTGTTTTTGGAAATTTGCATTAACCATTTTCGAATTGGCTGTGGCGATTGCTTTGCAATTTGCATGAGTTGAACAATTGGATTAGATTTTGGCTTGAAAAATAATTTCTTGACAATATTTAAAGCAGTTAAGTTAGAATCAGATGATCGTTGTATTTGTGTTAATAAATCGCGCAGTTCTTTCAATATAACTACAGTTTTATTCCAATTCATTGTAGAAGATTCGCTTTCATCATACTCATTCATCTTTTTAAAGGTTTGCTTGATACCTGGTAATTTCTTGTAAAGAGAATATGTATTTGTGTAAACCAATTCAAACAAATTTACTAGCGG
>JBCDIY010000207.1:0-3480 GCA_038748435.1 Pseudomonadota bacterium
GTTTAAACTAAACAACACGATAAAAAATATTCGCGGCACTGCGGTAGCAGATTTTCTCAAGCAAATTCAGGAGATTGAAGCAAAAAAATCCAGCCAACTTGCTGATGCAGCATTATTAAAATTAATTAGTCAAGCGATGACACAACATACGCAACTAAATTACCAAATGAACTTCGCAGACAAACAACTGGGTAAAATCAATTACACAATCAATTTAGCCAATAAGAAAAATAAATTAAATGTTAATACACAATTTGATTTGCACAATGTCCATTATCATAATCATGCTTTAACTGCAGCATTGAAGCTTAAAATCCAGCAAATTAATTCCAAACCCCTATTAAAACTCATGACACTCTATGCTGATGAAATCAAAAATGCGACTCATAGCAGCTTTAAGCCTACAAACGAGGCACAGATGGCTGATTTATTCGTTGCCAGTTTTGATAAACAATCACAAGCAAGCTTAAATTTCAATACTGACTTTCCGGCACATAAGCAATTTAACCTATGGCATATAAAATTAAATTTTGCCAAAGCACAATCGGCTGAAAAATTAAAAAACTTTAATGAACTCATTCAAGCATTGCGTTTAACTGCAAAATTTAAAATTCCTAAAGCCATATTAGATAATTATCAAAGTGATGATTATGCGACATTCACTGCTAAATACCCCGGTGTTGCTTTATTATTCTCACGCCAAGATTGGCAAATCGATAAAGCCCTCACCAAGGAAATGCTCGAAAAAGGTTATTTTGATCTAAAAAATAATATCTATAGTACCGAATTCGTGTTAAACCATCAGCAATTGACGGCAAATGATAAACTCGTACTATCTTTCACACCGCTTAATTCGCCTTTAGTTACAATGCAAAAATTACTCGCAGCGAGTATTGCGCAAGAGAATCAAAAGCTATCATACCATCAAGCTATCATTGCCCAATATGGCACAGATAAAAAAACCTCTGCTCAACAAAATAATCAGCAACAACAGCAAAACCAAGACCAGCAAAAAATTGAAAATAAAATGGTACCAAAAAATCAACCAGAGTTACCACCAGAATCAATTCCTGCTGAGCAATTAAATGTACCACCGCAAGGACCATCCATGGGACCAGGTTCAGAAGGTGGGTTATTACAAGAGGATGTAAAAGCCGCACCGCAACAGCATTTCAATAGTGAAACGCCACGTGCTGCTGCACGATTGACTTCTAGCCAACCACTACCACCAGTCAATCATAAAGTTTTAACTCAATACGATAAACTGCTGCGCAGAATTCAAACTAAATCGATCGAACTCAATCAAGCTCTGATAAAGCTCAAACCAATTGCTGAAAAAGGCTATCCACCTGCACAAATTTTATTGGCTGAGTTTTATTTACGTCAAGCACAAACCAATCCACATGCAGAAAAAATCGCCTTCAATTACATCAATAAAGCCGCCGAAAAAGGCATGCCCAAAGCCCAATTTATATTGGGCAATATGTATGAAAAAGGCGTTGGCATTAACAAAAATGCCAAATTAGCCTATAAAAATTATCATCGCGCTGCACATCAAGGCTATGTTCCAGCGATTGTCAACTTAGGTAATGCTTATGCAAAAGGCATTGGGGTAAAACAAGACGAAAAACAAGCGTTATACTGGTGGCGTCAGGCTGCACGGCATTATAATCCCGCAGCGGAATATAACATCGCTTATGCTTATGAAAATGGTAAAGGCATCAAAAAAAATCTAGCCATTGCCACAAGATGGTATAAACGTTCTGCTAAACACAATAATTTTCATGCCAATCGCCGTTTAGCTTTTATTTACTTGCGTGATAATAAAAATCCTAAACACTATAAATTAGCAGCGCATTATTTCACTAAAGCTGCGGATCAAGGTGATATTTTGGCACAAACCAATTTAGCCGTAATGTACATCAAAGGCATGGGTGTAAAAAAGAACATTAATAAAGGCATTAGCTTATTAAAAACTGCCGCCCTACACGGCGACGCCACAGCGCAATATAATTTAACCGTGTTCTATGGTTTTGGCCAATTCACTAAACGCGACTTAATCCAAGCCTATGCTTGGGCCATGCTGGGTGCGAAAAAAGATAAACGCTTACGCGAACTAATGAAAACCTGGCAAGGTAAATTATCACAATCAGAAATTAACAAAGCCGACGCCATGGCAAAACGCTTTCATGAAAGATATTTAGCTGCGCAGCATGTAGTGAAATAGTTTAATTTCGTTCGTCATCATCTTAGCATGTGTAGATCGAGGCTTGAGGGGATTTAGACTACATTACAAGCCACGATCTATTATGTCGTTACTGGCAAGGTGAATTTATATTCATCTTTATCCTTAACTTCCTTAGCACACTGAGTAGACATATCGTTAAACCACCCAATTTGTTTTAAATATTCGATATCGATTGGTTTTATCTGCGGTATATTTTGCCTTGTTGGTTCAATTTCCGCATCTATTTCATCCTCCAGTCTTACATAACTACCATCTCGGTTTGGTATGAATTTTTTGGATATATTTCTAATTACTCTTTTACTCGGGAAAGGTCTAAACAGTCTTTTAAATAATTTCTTAATACGTTTTGAATTACGTCCAAATTCTTCACTTTGTGGTTTACTTGATTCCATACTATTATTTGTATTTTTTAAGTAATTTTGTTCGTCTTCTTGATATTTTTGGAAAATTGCTTTTGCTGATAGATAAATATTATGATAATTAGTTTGTGTAATTTGTTCCGAATTATCGGTCATAGTTTCAATTTTTCTTTTTAATTCACTACACTGACTTCGTGGCTCATCGTACTCCATACTATGATTCCAATCATTATCTTGCATTATCTGATAGTTAAAATCTATTGTTTCAACTAATTTAGAAATTTTAAACAAATTATTTCTAAATACCTTGTTAACCAACTCATTGATTTTTACGAAAGAATCCGTACAATCACATCTATCGTTTAAATCCACCTTTTGCATATTTGCGATCAGACTATTTATTTCATCTGAGAATTCACCAAACGATTTGCCTACATCATTATTCATTTTATATTTTTGGCAATAAAAATTATCGAAAAAATCCCAAAACTTCGGATTTGATTGGATAATATCTAACAAATATCTTAGATCATATGGAAAGTTGTCTTTTAATTTCCCATATGGAATGCAATTGCCAGAAGGCATTTTTACATTAAAATCTTTAAAATACGATTGTTGCTTGATTGCGTTAATTAAATCCTTTAAGTTACCAATTAGTTCTATATCTTTTGGTTCTTTCGAATATAAGATACTACTAATCCATCTTAATTGCTCTTGCCCATCTAATAGGAGCAAGTATTGTAGAAATTCTCTACTTTTTCTTGCCGCCGAGCCAAAACAGAATTCTTCTAAAATATAACCTAATGAAGCAGTATCTGATTTTTCTGGATCTTCAAATATTTCGCAGGTATTCTCTTTTTGGATGAGCTAACA
>JBCDIY010000208.1:0-3455 GCA_038748435.1 Pseudomonadota bacterium
ATAGTACATTTTTTTAGTTGCTGTGAATAAATTCCAAGTACAATACTTAAAATTTTTTGTGCTAAATTAGTACACCCATCATTAAATTGTTACGCACATGTTTTGTTGATTAAATCTATCCTAACTGCATTAATTTGCGGTACAATCATGGTAGAGAAAATTCTCATGCACGATCCATCCGCAAGACCAAATTAGGTTTAAAGAAATTGCAAATGGAAGCGAGTAAATAAAACCAAATAGCTAACGACAGAGGCCATAAAAATGTTTAAAATGTTACGAGGATTATTTTCAACCGATGTATCAATCGATTTAGGTACAGCAAATACCTTAATTTATGTGCGTGATGAAGGTATTGTACTCAACGAACCTTCGGTGGTTGCTATTCGCTTTGAGCCCAATAACGGTCAGAAGACCGTTGTTGCCGTAGGCGAAGATGCCAAAAGAATGTTAGGCCGAACACCAGGAAATATATCTGCAATTAGGCCAATGAAAGACGGAGTCATTGCCGATTTTTACGTGACTGAAAAAATGTTGCAACATTTTATCCATAAAGTGCATGAAAATAAATTTTTACGACCAAGTCCGCGGGTATTGGTTTCTATTCCTTGTGGTGCCACTCAAGTTGAACGCCGCGCCATTCGTGAATCTGCCATAGGCGCAGGTGCTAGAGAAGTTTATTTACTAGAAGAACCCATGGCTGCGGCGATGGGTGCCGGTATGCCAGTGGAAGAAGCCAAAGGTTCTATGGTGGTGGACATTGGTGGTGGTACTACAGAAGTGGCGATAATTTCATTAAGCGGTATTGTCTATGCTCAATCGGTACGTATTGGTGGCGACAAGTTTGATGAATCGATTATTAGTTATGTCCGACGTAATTACGGTAGTTTGATTGGTGAAACCACAGCTGAGCGCATTAAACATGAAATTGGTTCGGCTTATCCTGCAGCCCAAATCAGAGAAATGGAAATTCGTGGTCGCAATCTTGCCGAAGGTGTGCCAAGGAGCTTTACTGTTAATAGTAATGAAATATTAGAAGCCTTACAAGAACCGCTTGCAGGCATTATTGGTGCTGTGCGAACTGCACTTGAGCAAGCTCCACCTGAACTTGCCGCTGATATTGCTGAACGAGGTTTGGTATTGACTGGCGGTGGTGCATTATTGAAAGCCCTAGATCGTTTAATTATGGAAGAAACCGGTTTACCGGTTATCATTGCTGAAGATCCGCTGACTTGTGTTGCTCGAGGTGGAGGACGTGCATTGAGTATATTAGATACCATCGGTGGTGAGTTTCTAGCGCGTGAATAAACGCTTGAAACTATCATAGGAGAAAAGGACAATTAGGCTTTTTAGTAAATCCTCATCTTTACATTTAAAATTTACTTTTTTGTTAATTTTATCGATTAGCTTGATGTTGCTGGATTATAATCATCTTTACGTGGCTGGTTTACGCAAGACCCTAGTCATCTTTATGTCACCAATACGCTATATCGTTAATTGGCCTTTTCTTCTAATAAATCAAGTTGAAAAGACCTTTGCTGAAAAGCAAGTATTAAGTGATAAGAATGCACAATTGCAAGCAAGATTATTGATTGTCACGGCAAGATTACAAAAATTTAAAGCGCTTGAAAAAGAAAATAAACAACTACGTGCTTTGTTAGAAACAATGCCGGCAACCGCACTCAAGGTCAAAGTCGCAGAGTTAATGGCAGTTGCGTTAACTCCTATTGCGAAACAAGTTTTAGTCAACAAAGGGACGAAACAAGGCACGTATATTGCTCAACCGGTCTTAGATGCCAATGGTATATTTGGTCAAATTATACAAATGACGCCTTCTATAAGCCGTGTTATGTTAATTACTGATAGGAATAGCTCAATTCCTGTGCAAGATGAGCGCAACGGCCTGCGTGGTGTGGCAATGGGTGATGGCAATAACAGTCTGATATTGATTGATATCCCGACCACCGCGGATGTAAGAATCGGCGATGATTTTGTGACTTCTGGGCTTGCTGGGCATTTCCCGGCTGGTTTCCCTGTAGGTAAAGTCAAGTCGATGACGTCCATTACGGGGCAGGGGTTAAATAAAGTTGAATTAATGCCTTTTGCGCAGTTGAATAGTAGTCGATTGGTCTTGCTTATTTGGCCGCAAAATTATAAAACCATTTTAAGTCAAAATAAGGTATTATCAGAATTTGCTCATCCAAGCATTAAAAAACTTAATAAAGAAGCCAAACATTCTACAAAAGTAAAACAAAATGCAAGCTAAATTATTATTAGTCATAATTATGTCGCTACTAGTGGCATATCTCTTATCCATTTTGCCTATGCCAGATTGGGCGGTCTGGTTACGACCACCATGGTTACTACTGTTCTGTTTTTATTGGCTTTTAGCACTGCCAGATCGATTCAGTTTGGCACTGATTTGGTTGTTGGGTTTGGGTTTAGATGCCTTAACAGGGACTTACTTAGGTGTAAACGCATGTTCCATGCTGGTCAGTTGTTATTTTTTACTGCGCTTGCATCGGCATTATTCACTCTATCGGCTGTCACAACGTCTAATTGTCATATTTATTGCACTTTTAATCAATATCTTAAGCTTATTTATTTTAACAAGTCTCTTGTATCATACCTATTTAAATGGGTTAATTTGGTTTATTATACCCATAAGTGTGGTATTATGGATGTTTATTGTTAAAATTTTAAATCGATTTAGTAAAAATTTTGTAATTTATGTTCAGGTGGTCAAATGAGGGAACATTGTATTTTAAGTACCTATCCCATCTCAATCTCAATGTAATAGGCAAGGACGATTGAATTTATGACAGCTAGAGGCCAGTAATGGATTTAACTTTAAAGCGTATTATCAGTAAAGTATGGTTGCTGTTTGCTTGCCTGATTATTAGTTTTGCAGTAATTATCACATTATTAAGGGCAATGACCCCTTGGTTAATGCGGCATAAGTCGCAAATTAAACATGTATTAAGTGAGAAATTGCATAAAAAGGTAACGTTTAGTCGGTTAATCACTGATTGGCAAGGATTTGAACCTGTTGTTAGGCTAGATAACTTACGTATAACCGATGAAAAGCATAAAAATGAAACTATTTTTGTTCGCCATGTCACCATTGGTTTAGATATTTGGCATTCATTAATACACAGACAATTAGTGCCAGGATTGTTGCATGTCGATGGCTTAAATTTAAACATCGATGTTTCCGCTAAACCGAAACTATTAATTAATGGCTTTCCTGTAAATTTAAATCGCGCTAAACCTAATGCTTCTTTTTCCAGTTTGTTTTTTGAAAAACTAAAGAGATTAGAATTTGATAATATTCATATTGACCTGATTAAAAATAAATATCAGTTACCCATTAACATTATTTATAGTAATTTATTAAATCGCCAAGGTGTTTATCAATTAACAACGATCATCGCTACAGGCGTAAAAAAAACCTCAAG
>JBCDIY010000209.1:0-3443 GCA_038748435.1 Pseudomonadota bacterium
CCAAGCTTCTTCTAACAGCGGTAAAGGTGGTTCATTAAATTGCGTTGCCGGTGCTGGTGCATCTTGATCATTAGGGTAGAAGTTAACACTATTATCTTGATGTGATGTCATGAAGCCATCGCGTTGATAATGGTTTACCGGACAACGGGGTTTATTGACTGGAATTTCTTGAAAATTAGCTGTTAAACGATAACGATGTGCATCCTGATAAGCAAATAGGCGTGCTTGCAACATTTTATCCGGTGATGCGCCTAAACCAGGCACGAAATTTGAGGGTGCAAAAGCGGCTTGTTCTACTTCAGCAAAATAATTTTCAACGTTACGATTTAATATCAGCTCGCCAATCTTAATCAATGGATAATCTTTATAAGGCCAAACTTTGGTTAAATCAAATGGATTGATATGATAGTGCTTGGCTTGTTCACTAGTCATTATTTGAATTTCCACACTCCAACTAGGATAATCTTTGCGTTCGATAGCATCGAATAAATCTTGTTGTGCACCATAACTTGGCAATGCTTGTGTTTGTTCGTCAGATAAGTTTTTTATTCCTTGATTGGTTTTAAAATGCCATTTTACCCAATAACGCTGACCTTTTGCATTCCAAAAGCTTAAGGTATGTGAGCTAAATCCATGGATATGTCTATAAGAATAAGGAATTCCTCGATCTGACATGAGAATTGTTAGTTGATGCAAAGCTTGTGGCGTATTTGCTAGAAATTCATATTGGCGTGCAGGGTCAGGTAAATTGGTTTGTGGATTTTTCTTTTGTGAATGAATAAAATCTGGAAATTTGCTTGGATCACGTAAGAAAAATACCGGTGTATTATTGCCGACCATATCCCAGTTGCCTTGCTCGGTGTAAAATTTTACTGCAAAACCACGCGGATCACGTGCATAGTCACTAGAATCTTGACCACCACCGACGGTTGAGAAGCGTAAAAAAACTTCAGTTTTTTTATTTTCGCCTGTGAGAAAATTTGCAATGGTATATTCTGAAAGATCTTTGGTAGAAATAAAATGCCCGTAGGCGCCAGCGCCCCTAGCATGTACAACTCTCTCAGGAATGCGTTCGCGATTAAAGTGAGCGAGTTTTTCGATCAAGCGAAAATTATCAAATGTAAGCGGACCGCGTTCACCAGCACTTATGCTGTTTTGATCTTCAGCAATAGGCGCACCATTGCTGGTAGTTAAGATTTTTGTTTTTTTGTTCATAAAATAAAACCTTAAAAATTAAAATTTGTATACATTGATAATAACAACTATCGAGTAATAATTGAAAGAAATAATCTCTATATTTCTTATAAATAAAAACTATCGATAGAAAAATATAGCATCTCACATCACTAAAAGGTCTATAAGGCTAGTTGTTTTTGTTGTAATTTTTCTCGGGTAGCAAACCAAGCCTGTTTAGCCATCGAATCAGGTAATTCTACATCATCCAGCATTAACGTTTGGCCGGGCTCAATATCATGTAACAAACGTGCGCCTTGAGATAAACCTATAGGTAAAATGTCTGGATTATCGATGATTTTCATCCCCTCACCACGAATGTCAAATCCACCTAGCGCTTGTTCTATTTGGTCACCTTTTTTTAATGGTTTTTTGGCAATAGCAGCAACTTGAATACTGGGTAACTGGCTATTATTGAGAAGGATTTTTTTATGAAAAAGCAAATCAAATAAAGTCTCTGGAACCTCTAGATGCAGTAAAATAGCATTCTGTTGTAAAGTGTAATAAGGACCTGTGCCCATTTTAACGTAACGCAGCATATCGGTTTCTCTAGCATGATGTTGCATGATGATAAAAACACCGTGTGGGGCATTAGGATAAATTACGTAATCACTTATGGGCTGATCTAATTTTAAAGCCGTACTAGCAAAAATATCACGGATTATATTAGGATCTTGCTCTTCCAGACCTAGCATTCCAGGTTTAGCAAAAGTTGCATTAAAGGCATTAGCGACTAAAGCTTGTTCAAATTGAATTTTTGTTCCATCGGTAAAAGACGTCACGCTTTGCAAAGAGATGCCATTACGATTTGCCCAGTAATGCATTTCCTCTGGTTTAGGATTGTGATTTAAAAACCCCTTCATGTTGACGTAAGCTAACGTTTTAAATCCCATGTTACTTGCGCGATGATGTAGTTGTGCCAAAGCACCAGGTTGATCTCCTGCCGCCTCGGAAATTAAACCCTTGTCAACAAAATAAGAACCACAAGTGACATGAAATTCTGTATTTGTCGTTAAAACCGGTTTGTTTGCTAGCAAGGCTTTTGCAATCACTGCAGCAGCATGAATAGGATCACCACTACATTCATAGATGCAATCAGATTTTTCAATTAAATCATCGATTGAATTTGTCAAAATGTGTTGCTCAGGGTAATCATGACAAAATTTTGTTTGCCGCCGCGTCAGTACTTTTTGAATTTTAAATTGTTTATGATTATGAAACGCATTGTAAAAGTTTCTCGAAATATAGCCGGTGCCGGAAATGCCTAAATTAAATCGAAAATCAAGATGATTACTCATAAAATAATATCCTTTAATTTAATATGTTCGGGTGTTAATCATTTCAACTAACTCTAAAAGCGGTGTTGCAGATTTAAAAGTTGCTTCAAGTAAAAATTTAATTTTATCGATATAAGACGCATAAATTTTTCGTGTTTCTACTAAAACAATGATTTTTGGTAGTGTATATTTAGCTTTATCTAAACCACTGGGTTTTCCAGTGTTTGTTGCGTGGCTTTCAATGTCAAGCAAATCGTCTTTAATCTGAAAGATTCGGCCTAAGTAAATGGCGATTTTTTCAATATTTTGCAGTTGTGAGATATTGCATCGTTTAACTAAAGCCGGAATATACATTGCTGCGACAAATAGGCAGCCGGTTTTAAGATCATAAATACGTTCTAATTGCTCGTGGGTATTTTTTTGCTGCAAAATTTTCAAATCTAACATTTGACCGGCGACTAAACCTTCACCACCAATACAATCAGAGAATTTATCTAACATAACTGATTTTGTTTCAATTGAGTGCGTTTCGATTTCATTGATAAGCTTAAATGCAAGTGGAATTAATGCATCACCACTAAGAATTGCGCTGGCTTCATCAAATTTAATATGGCAACTTGGTTTACCACGACGCATTTTGGCATTATCCATCGCTGGTAAATCATCATGAGCAAGTGAATAACAGTGAACTAACTCAATTGCACACGCAATAGCGTCACTGGTTTCTAAATTTAAACCTAAGCAATCACTAGTACGGTATACAAGCAAGGGTCGTAAGCGTTTGCCGCCATTCATTACCACATAATCTAAAACAGGATATAAGTGCTTTTGCGGAGAAAATCTTTCGAGCTGCATAGAGAGATAACAGTTGATACGGTCTACCAGGTCAGAAATTGTTAGCATTATTCGTCTCGGAAAGGTTTTTCAACTAGG
>JBCDIY010000210.1:0-3419 GCA_038748435.1 Pseudomonadota bacterium
ATTGATTTCAATAAGTTAGTATGAAAAAATTCACTTTTTATGGCTTAATAACCTTTTTGGTAATGTGGTGCTCTGCAGCATTTGCAGAGGGTAATTGGAATGATATAACCAGCAATACCACCAGCGTGTTTTTAATGATGGGTGGCATGATGCGAGGTATCGCCTATGTCATCGGCTTTAGTTTCATTGTTGCATCATTGGTAAAATTTGTTGATCACAAACAAAATCCGAGTCAATCTCCATTATTTGTTCCTTGTTTACTACTTTTATTTGGTACAGTTCTCATTATATTGCCATTTATTGCGAAATTAGCAGGAGAGTAATCATGATTACTCTAGCTAGCATAAAATTATTTATCAAAATCTAACTTTAAGTTTATTTATGGATTTCATAACTCAAGGTTTATTAGGCGCAGCAGCAGCACAAGCGATTTTTGTTAAGCAGCTACCTAAACATGCATGGAAGGTAGGTGCTATAGCTGGAATGTTACCCGATTTAGACGTATTTATTCGTTCCTCAACAAATCCAGCTATCTTCATGACTTATCATAGACATTTCACACATTCATTAGTATTTATTCCTATAGGAGGCCTACTTGCTGGTCTGATTGCGATTGGCATATTTAAAGAGTTGCGCAATAAAAAAATATTAACGCTACTCGCTGCAATTATTGCTATCGCAACGCATGGAATTATTGATTGTTTTACTAGTTACGGAACCTTATTATTATGGCCATTTACTGATTATCGTATTGCCTGGGATTTCCTACCCATAGTCGATATCATATTCTCATCAACTCTAGTTCTGGGGCTAGTATTTGGACAAATAAAAATAAGCCGTATCCCTTCAATCTGTGCTTTTGGTCTGATTTGTTTATATGTTGCTTATGCTGGCTGGCAACATCATCGTGCGCTTGAGATGCAAGAAATATTGGCTTATTCTCGTGGTCAGCAGATTTCTAAAGGAAGAGTGATACCGCAGATTGGTATTGTCTATCGTTGGCGTTCAGTATATCTTTCGAATAAGAAATTATATATTGATTCAATCAAAACACCACTATTAAAAAATCCCTCTGTTTTAGCTGGTTTTAGCATACCATTATATCGTTTCATCGATTTGCCGTCATGGGCAAGACAAAACCCTAAAGTAAAGCAGCAGGCTAAGGTATTTTTCTGGTTTACCTCAGGTTATGTGGCTAAATTTAGTAATAAACCTTTAGCACTAGCGGATATGCGCTATCTTTATAGTTTAAAACCACTAACTTCTTTGTGGGGAGTTGAATTGCGACCAAATTTGGACCATATTATTTGGAAAAGATTTATTGTAGATTCTATAAATACAAATTAATTTTTAAGTTAATTCTAAGGTCAGAATATTATGAAAATAAGTGAGTATGTACGCTGCGATCTATTGAGCTTAAGCCATTTGTTGAAACAAAAACAAGTATCGCCAGTAGAAGTATTAGAAGTCACCATGGATTTAATTGAAAAGATAAATCCCAAAATTAATGCCGTTACAACAAAAATATACGATTATGCCAAAGCCGAACTAGAGAATTGTGATATGCAAGCGCCGTTAGCTGGTGTTCCATTTATTATTAAAGATTTAGGCGTATTATGTGAAAATACAATTACAACCAATGGCAGTCGTTTCTACAAAGACTTCATGGCTCAATATAATAGTGAAGTTATTGCGCGATTAAAACATGCAGGACTAATTATCTTGGGTAAAAGCAATACCCCAGAATTCGGTTTATCTGCAACGACAGAATCAGAATTTCTTGGAGCATGTCACAATCCTTGGGATTTAACTAAAACATCTGGTGGTTCGTCAGGTGGAGCAGCAGCGATAGTCGCAAGTGGTATTTTACCTGCAGCGCATGCCAGTGATGGTGGTGGTTCAATTAGAATTCCGGCGTCGTGTTGTGGGGTTTTTGGATTAAAGCCTAATCGCGCACGAGTCCCTTACGGGCCAGATTTTGGTGAAGGCTGGTCAGGTTTATCAGCAACTCACAATATTACTCGCAGTGTTAAAGATAGCGCATTATTGCTAGATTGTATTGCTGGTCCCGAAATCGGTGATCCTTATGCAGCCCCCGTAAGATCAAAAGAAACATTTTTAGCTGCGCTGGAAAAACCATTAAAGCCACTAAAAATTGCCTTTTCACATGATTACTTAAACAGTCATGTTAATATTGCGCCTGATTGTAAAAATGCCTTATTAGATGCGGTTAAACTATGTGAATCGTTGGGACATCAAGTAGAAGAAGATGCGCCAAAATATGAGCCTGAGTTGATGGTAAATGTCATGAAAGTTATTGTTTGTTCTAATACAAGAGCTTTTTTAGAAATGCGTGCTGCCGAAATAAATCGTGCTCCTGCCAAGGAGGATTTAGAAAAAACTACTTTTTTAATATTTGAAGGGGCAAAAACTTATTCCTCTGCTGATTACGCACGCGCGATATCGATTATGCATAATCAAGCACGAAAAATTGCTAAATTTTTCCAGAAATACGATATTTTTATGACGCCTACATTAGGACAACCACCTATTGAATTGGGGCAATTACAACGTGGGGATAGTGTCGATGAATACTTCGAAATCCAAGGAAATTTCAGTCCATTTACTAGTATTTGGAACCAGACTGGACAACCGGCAATGTCAGTCCCGCTGTTTTGGAACCAAGATGACTTGCCTATTGGTACTCAATTTGTTGCGCCACTTGGAGGAGAAGCATTGTTACTACAATTGGCGTATCAGTTAGAGCAAGCGCGTCCATGGAATAGTAAATACCCTAACATGGTAAAAGCTTTTCTTGAGGATTAAAGTTAGTGTGGTTTAGGCGTAGAATTTTGTAAAGCTTTGATGGTGTTATATAGTCGCGAGGCGACAAAATCATTATCTATTTTATCTAAATATTCTTCTAAAGCTTTTAATGCATTTTCTTGATCATTTTCCTTATAGGTTTTAACAGCATAGGCATATAAGGGTAAATAATTAGATAACAATTGTTTGCGAAATTCTTCTTCAGCATCGATTAATTGATATAATTCTATTGAAGAATGACTACTTTTTAAAAATGCATGATCTACAAATCTAAATTTGAACGGTTGGCTTCGCGCGAGCTGTGCAATGGTGTCTTTGGTAGTTAATACGGAACATTTATATTGTTTGGTTAGTGATTCGACGTGTGCAGCGGTATTCACGGCACTGCTAATCACAGTACCTTCTAAACGATGTTTTTGCCCAACAATACCAAGCATAGCAGATCCATAATGAATGCCAATACCAATTTTTAGCTGTGGGATTTGGCCGGCGTACTGTGTATTCAATTCTCTTAGTGTTTTGTTCATGTCTATTGCTGCATTATATGCATTAATTGGCGTCAATGGGAATAGGGCCATAATTGCATCTCCAAT
>JBCDIY010000211.1:0-3415 GCA_038748435.1 Pseudomonadota bacterium
AAATTGCGAAAGTGGCGGAATTGGTAGACGCGCTGGATTTAGGTTCCAGTGGGAAATCCCGTGAGAGTTCGAGTCTCTCCTTTCGCACCAATATGAGGTGATATAATATGCAAGTAACGATGGAAAATATAGGTGAACTTGCCCACAGAATTAATATTGTTGTTCCTGTGGATGAAGTTGCGCAAGAAATGAATAAGCGCTTGCAAAAAATTAGTAATACCACAGAAATGGCTGGATTTAGAAAAGGCAAAGTGCCAATTTCTCTACTAGAAAAGCGTTTTGGCCCGAGCATAAAAGCGGAAGTCACTGATGAATTTGCAAATCGTGGCCTCGATGATGCGATGAAAAAAAACGATCTACAACTTACCGTACAGCCGGAATTAAAATCTGTTAAAACCGATAAAGGTGCACCTATAGAAATTAGCCTTGAAGTCGAAGTTTTCCCTGATTTAAAACTCAAAGAATTAAAAGAGATTGAGATAAATACAATTCATATTGACGTTACTGATAAAGATACAGATGACGTGTTAAACAATATGGCGAAACTTAATCCTGAATTTAAAAAAGTTGATAGGGTAGTGAAACAAGATGATCAATTGGATTTGAAAATCTCAAGCCACATTGTTTCCGAATCTACAACGACAGATCAGCAAAAAGATTTAGAGGAAAACACACAGCCCTATACATATTCACATCGTTTTGGTCAAGAGCACAATATTAAAGAATTTGACGCAGCACTAAAAGATGTTAAGACTGGAGAAATCCGTGAATTTGATATGCAATATGCGAAAGACCACCCGAATAAAAAATTTGCGGGCCAGACAATCCATCATCGAATTGAGGTTGTTGAAGTAAAAGAGCCTATTTATGCTAAATTAGATGATGAATTTGCAAAAAAAATGGGCATTCAAGACGGTATTGCGGCACTAAAAGAGTCGGTTAAAAAGCAACTCGATGATCAGTCTAATGATTTACAATTACAGGAAAATAATAAGCGAGTATTTGCAAAATTATTAGAAATTAACGAATTAACTTTGCCACCTAAATTATTACAGCATGAGATTGATATATTTAAGCGAATGAATTATCCAGATAAATCAGTTGAAGCTATTGAGAAATTACCAGTAACTACCGAAGTAGAAGAAAAGGCAAAACAAAATGTGCAACGTGCTTTAGTTTCTCGGGCTTTGATGAAACAATTAAATATTGTTTTAGATCAACAACGGTTCCAAGCAAAGCTAATGAAAATAGTGCAACAATATGAAAATCCAACTGAAGTTTTACAACAACTTGTTAAAGATAAACATCAGTTAGCACAAATACAAGCGCTTATTGCTGAGGAACAGCTAGTAGAAGAGCTATTGAAAATCGTTAAAACTAATTTAGAAACAGTCAATTATAGTGATTATATTAATCATGAAAAGCAGTCTATGAAAGCAAACGAAACCATTAGCAACTAAGATCAAATAAGGAACTAAATATGAATGCATATAATTACAAGGCGAGTAAATCGGATATATATAATACCGGTGGCTTAGTCCCTATGGTGGTTGAACAAACTCCTCGCGGTGAAAGAGCGTTTGATATTTATTCTAGATTATTGAAAGATAGAATTATTTTCCTCGTTGGACCGGTTGAGGATAATATGGCAAATTTAGTCATCGCCCAATTGCTATTTTTGGAATCGGAAAATCCGGATAAAGACATTCATCTTTACATAAATTCACCTGGAGGTGTGGTTTCAGCTGGTATGGCTATTTATGACACCATGCAATTTATCAAACCACATGTGAGCACATTATGCCTTGGGCAAGCTGCAAGTGCTGCAGCGTTACTATTGGCAGCAGGCGAAGCGGGTAAACGTTATTGTTTACCGAATTCAAGGATCATGATCCATCAACCACTAGGAGGTTATCAAGGACAAGCTTCTGATATTGAAATTCACGCACGTGAGACACTATATATAAAGGAAAGGTTAAATACCATCTTAGCAACACACACCAAACAGACAGTGGATAAGATTGCACATGATACGGATAGAGATAACTTTATGAGTGGTGAAGAAGCGGTTGATTACGGAATAATCGACAAAGTTTTTGGATCTAGGGACAACACTAATAAAGATTAATTGGATTAAAATTATTTTTAAATGATATTTATGGATAGTAGGGTAAAAACTGTAATTATCATTAAAAGCAATAGACGCAACCTAATGAGTTTTTAAATGAGGTTTTGGCTATGAGTAGTGATAGAAGTAAAAGTTCAGGTAAAACATTATATTGTTCTTTTTGTGGTAAGAGTCAACACGAAGTCAGGAAATTAATTGCTGGTCCTTCAGTGTATGTCTGTGACGAATGTGTTGAATTGTGTAATGACATTATTCGTGAAGAAATTAGTGAGGCAGAAAATAGTAGTAATAAACGTCGTTTGCCAATACCACAGGAAATAAATAAGATTTTAGATGAATACGTGATTGGTCAAGCTTACGCAAAAAAAGTTTTATCAGTGGCAGTATATAATCATTATAAACGTTTAAATACGTCAACCAAGAAGCAAAATGTTGAACTAAGCAAAAGTAATATTTTGTTAATCGGTCCAACCGGTAGTGGTAAAACATTGTTAGCAGAAACTTTAGCGCGATTGTTAAATGTTCCTTTCACGATCGCCGATGCAACAACGTTAACTGAAGCAGGTTATGTTGGAGAAGACGTTGAGAATATCATTCAAAAATTATTACAAAAATGCGATTATGATGTGGAACGTGCACAAACTGGTATCGTTTACATCGATGAAATAGATAAAATCTCGCGTAAATCTGATAACCCTTCCATCACTCGTGACGTTTCTGGTGAAGGTGTACAACAAGCGTTATTAAAATTAATTGAAGGTACGGTTGCCTCTGTTCCACCTCAAGGTGGTCGTAAACATCCCCAGCAAGAATTTTTACAAGTCGATACTTCTAATATCTTATTTATATGTGGTGGTGCGTTTGCGGGCTTAGATAAGATTATTCGTGATAGAAGTGAAAAATCAGGTATTGGTTTTAGTGCAGATGTGCGTAGCAAAGATAGCAAGAAAAATATCGGTGAAGCGTTGCGTGGGGTTGAACCTGAAGATTTAATTAAATTTGGCTTAATTCCAGAGTTTGTTGGACGACTTCCGGTACTAGCAACCTTAGAAGAACTTGATCACGGTGCTTTGGTTGAAATTTTACTGCAACCAAAAAATGCGTTAACTAAACAATACCAACGCTTGTTTGAAATGGAAGGTGTGCAGCTTGAATTTCGTGATACTGGTTTGCAAGCAATTGCAGATAAAGCCATGAAAAGAAAAACTGGTGCGCGCGGTTTACGTTCAATATTGGAACATGTGCTGTTGGACATTATGTTTGAATTACCTTCGCTGAAAAATGCGA
>JBCDIY010000212.1:0-3412 GCA_038748435.1 Pseudomonadota bacterium
AAAGAGAACGCTTTATTTGCCTACTTAGAGTATTCACGGAAACATTTAAGCTTGTAATACTATATAATGGATCATAACCGACAGAATCAAGTAGCTGCCCACCTGCATTACGCCATTCTGCATAAGCCAAGTAATAAATTAATTTAGCTAAATACCATCTCGCTTTTGCATTGATCATAGTCAATTCATCGGTCAAATTAGCTTTTTGCTCATTGTTCACATGATAAAAATACTGATATCGATTTTCTTTTAAATTACGCGCTATTTTAAGATCTGTGACTGCCTGATTATAACGAAGTTCAGCAATTTTCACTTGAGTGATAATTGCCATACTTAATGCCATACGTCGTAAAACCGCAACATCAGATTCCGCTTTAGCCACTTTTACACCTTGATATTTAGTGTAAATTCGCAATATATCCCAAGCAAGCTGGGCACCAAAATCCGACCAGGTATTATTTACCAGAAAGCTATTGCTATCGTAATTCAAGCCACTGTTAATGCTTATATTAGGAAACATTTTACCCCAGGCTTTATTGATTTCATTTAAACTGATGCGATACCGGTAATCTTCTTCACGTAATTCAGGCCTATCATGTAAAGCCATGGTCTGTAGTTCAGTTGTACGTTTTGGAAAACCTTTGGGTAATGGTGAATTAGAAAGTAAAGGTTGCTTTAATGTAACTTTTGAGTTTGGTCGGGCGTTGATCATCGCCATGAGTTCTGGTTTTGCTTTTATTAATTGGGCTTCTAAAGTTGACATTTCACCATAGGTTTGCCACAGTTCTGCTCGATAATAAGCGGCTTGGGCTGGGGAAATTAATTTTTCATCCGATGCTTTTTCTGATTGGCGAATCGCTAAGCGGATTTCATTACGAAACGGTTTTACTTCGCCTAATAATTGTTGGGCTGCCCAAGCGCGCCAATAAGCATAACGTGTATCTCGGATGACTTGTTGAATAATTTTACGTTTACGTTCTTGTGAAATTAAATATAGATCGGCTTTTTGCTTACTTTCAACATAACTTATGCCAAAATCCAAAACATTCCAGGAAAATTGCAAATTTGCTTCTCTTTGTGTTCTATCTTCTGTAGTCGAGATTACACCAGGATTGGTCGGCGAAAGTACTGAAAAGCTATTATCTCGTGTGGTATATCCAGCCGTACCAACAATACTGGGTAACATAGTAGCACGAGCATACTTAACACCAACTAAGCTAAAAGCCTCTTCCATAGATTTGACACGAATATCTAAATTATATTTTATCGCTCGGGCCATTGCTTGATAAATATTCAAAGAGCCTTTGATAGCCTCTTGTCTGCTAAACATTGCATGAAAATCTTTATGAATTCTCTCTGAACGTTGTTGCGGTGTGATCACATTTGGGCCAAGAGAACAAGAAGAAATTATGATTGAAATACTGGTGATAAATAAATATTTTAGAATAGGCCGGGTTAAAAGCTGCATTTGTGTTTATCTCTTAAATTCCTTGAGCACATATAGTTGGGTATATCCCAAGCAAGTTTCCAATCTATCTAATTATCCTAACATAAGCTCGTTAAAATTCTCAACAATTATGGTAATAAAATGAATAGCTCAGTAAATAAAATTATTTTAATTCGGCATCATGTAGACGTGCATATTCTTGCTGTAATTGTTCACTAAAAACAAGTTTAGTAGTCACTAAGGGTTGCTTTGCTGTAAGGGCATCCAGAATAATATTAGTATTATTTTTCTCGTTAAAAGAGATTTGTTCTTCTAGTGCAGTAGTATCATCAAAAACGTCGCTTTGAAAATCTTCTTGTTGTGGTTCGGATAAAGGCTCATTGACGTTATCAGATCCTGGTTGCTGCAGACTATCATCAAATAGGTCTTGTTGAATTTGATCTGGAGGTTCTTTTGCTGCATCTTGTTCAGGATCAGCAACATTCTCTTCAAATTGATCTTCTGCGAAAATACCACCTTCATCAAAAAAGTTTTGTTCTGGCGGCGCAGCAGGTGGTTCTGGTAATGTGATGTTAAGTAAATTTATTAGCGGTTCATTGATGAAATATTCTGTCCGCGCAATGGCATCAAGGGTAATTTGAAATGAAAAATTCTCATAATTAACGTATCGTTCTGCAAGGATATAGCCTGCCCCTTTGTATTGATAATACCCATTGTCCCAGCCTAAAATATCAACCCCTTGTAGAATTATTCCTGGTTTGATTAGTTGATATTCAAAAAAGTCAAAAAATTCATATGTTGTTAAATAATAAACATACGGATCCAGTAAATTAAATGCATCCTCAACATAGTAAGGAAAGTTAGCTGGATCAAGTACTGGATTCAATCCAGGATTATCGGTGATTGTCACATCATTGTTGACAATCGTCACTGTTGCAGTATCGTTAATATCGATTGCAAGAATGTCAATTAATGGATTTGTGGGTATAACATCCGTTAAAGAGACCACGAAAGTTTCATTAGACTCAACTGCTTGGTCATCTTTGATAAATACATCAAAACTTTGCACTTCTCCCGCGATACCAGTAAATGTTAATATTTCTGGAACACCGACATAATCAATATTATTAATCGCTGTAATATCAGTAAAGGCTGTTTCCACAGTAAAACCACCTTGTACTGGATTATCTAACGTTGCAGTAAATGTGAGAGAACCGACAGCTTCATTCACTATCACATCACCACTTAAATTTACATTCGCGGTATCATTATTAAGAATTGTGCCTAATGCTGTATCGCTGATATCAATCGCATTCACTGACGCGCTATTGGCGATTAAATTTGTCAGCGACACGGTAAAGGTTTCATTGGCTTCGACAATCAAATCGTCATTAATATTCACGGTGATCGTTTGCACTTCCCCAGCATTGCCGATGAAATTTAACGTCACTGGGATGCCGGTGTAATCAGTGCCGTTGATGGCGGTGCCATCGGTAAACACGGTCTCCACACTTAAGCCGCCTTGCACCGGGTTATCTAGTGTCGCCGTAAATGTCGCCGTGCCATCCGCTTCATTCACCGTCACATCGTTGATCGTAAGCGTTGCCGCATCGTTATCGATGATCGTGCCTAAACCCGTATCAGTGATATCTATGGCATTTACCGGCGCGCTATTGGCGATTAAATTTGTTAAAGACACAACAAACGTTTCATTCGCTTCGACGATTAAATCATCCGTAATACTTACGACAATATTTTGCGTTTCGCCGGCATTGCCGACAAAATTCAAGGTTGCTGGGACGCCGGTATAATCGACCCCATTCACCGCCGTGCCATCGGTAAACACGGTCTCGACACTTAAGCCGCCTGGCACCGAAGGATCTAGTGTTGCGGTAAATGTCGCAGTGCCATCCGCTTCATTCACTGTCACGTCATTACTTGTCACGCTGGCATTATCGTTATCAA
>JBCDIY010000213.1:0-3412 GCA_038748435.1 Pseudomonadota bacterium
CCAAGGAAAGCGAAGCAAGGTTATAAAATTCCAAAGAAAGTTGGATTATTGCTTGGTTTTTTCGGTTGTTTTAGCGCTATTTTAGGTCCGATGTTATTTGTAGATAAACATTTTAAAAATAAAATTGCTGCTTTTGTTAGTGGTCTGGTTTTTGGTGCTTTGCCTACGTTTATTGGTAAAGCTTCTGCCAGTTCACAATTTTATGTACCACAAAAAACATTGGAATGGCTGATTTTAATTTTTATTTTAGGCCCAGCACCGTTCGCAAGTTTTGCTATGGCTAAAACCAGTGGTGAAGCATTGGCAACTACTATCGCAGACTGGGGTGTTAATTTATCTGAAGCAGACATCAAAACCATTGGCATTATTATTGGTTCTATAAATGTTCCTTCGGCTATAGCCTATGCTTGGGGAGGTTCACTTAAATTAAAAACGACTGTGAACAGTTTATACGAAAGAGTCAAACGTTATTTTTTAAAAAAGTATATTAAGAATTCGCAAAATCCTATTAAGGATGCAATACAGACAAACTATACTTTAACCAGTGAAGGGAGAGAGGAAATATTTCAAACACACTATAACAATAATGTTATTTATTCTCCTAATTCACAAACAACTGAACTTAATCCACCTCTATATGCAATAAGCGAATCTATACTGTACACCCGATCCAAGAATTTATATCGGAAAATTCAAGCATTGACAATTATTTTAGCGATTTTAGCTTTCAGCTTGGCATTACTGCCAGCGATATGTTTTGATCTTGGCAGAACTATAGTCACATATGAGACAGCTAGAGAATTTAATTTAAATCTTTATACGTCTATTTATTTAGCTATTCATTCCAATTTATCTGTATACTTGCTTGTCACTTTTTATGTATTAACTTTTTTCATGGAGGGATATAAAAATTACTTTAATACAGATAGTATTGGATTATTGCCCATATTGGCATTTTTTGTTTTAGCGAATCCACTATTGAGTTATGTGAAAATTCACGACTATCTTGAAAAAAATGATTTAACTCAATCTGCAGTTTTGTCAATTAGTATTATAAATACAGTTTTAGGTTTTATTGGTGCAGGCTGTTATGCAATAAAAAGCATTAACGACATTATTTTTCAGCCACTAAAAGCAAAGCTATCAGCACCAGCGAATTCTTTGAGAAATTCTATTTCTCAATGCTTTTATGGTAATCCGCCAGCATCTAATGCAGAAGGTTTACTTATTCAACAAGAAGAGCACCTTAAAGTGGAGGCGTACACTAATTAGCAGCCCATATTAACAATGATTGAATTTTTGGGTGAGGTTTGTTTGGTATTTCGCTCAACCCAACCTACAGCTTGCTTGATCAATGGTTTGATGTTTGCTTGTTATCAGCAGTTTCTTTGTTAGTGGTAGTCGCAGCAGGCTGATTGATGACAATAACCGGTTCCATGGCTGGCATCATCGGTCTTACCATTTGATTAAAGGCTTGCATGTCGCGCATATACATCAGGTTCATATGTTTTTGTAAGCGTTGCATTTGTTGATTATATTGCGCTTGTTGCTTTTGAACTTTTGCATAAATCGCTTTTGCTTCTTTGTCCGATAATTTTTTGCCATTGCGATAAGCTACGATGGTGGCTTCTGGTTTTTGTTGATTATTATCTGACATTTGTACGAAAACCATTTGTGTTTGATTCTGGTAAAGTTTATCAATGGCACTATCATACGCTTGATTGTTTATCCAACCTACTTGGCCATCCTGTGGTAACCCAATTTTAGTCCAACCTTTTTCACGATAAATGGGAATCATGCGTTGTTTAGGATTAATTGCTTTCACTACTTTAGCGCTTTTATCTGGCTTGGCGTATAAATTAACCACAACTTTTTCTGGCTTAGTTTGCGCTGCTCTGGCATGTAAGATACTTGCGATACCAATTAGAATAATAATGATGATTAACAATTTACGCATAGTTAACTCCTTAGATCTATTTTAATTTAATGGTTTATTTTATAAATTTCTGTGCAAATAAGTAAAGTTGGTATAGCAGTAATCTAAGTACGACTGTTAGACATACACTGCAATCGGTCTAACTTTAACTAACATAACTTTTGTTAATTCCTGTTGAAAAACGGCTAATTAAGCACCATATTATAGGCATTAAGGAGAAATTTTATGAACTGGTTACGCACGACCCTATTATTAGGTTTATTAACAGGTTTATTGATTTTTGTCGGTTATGCGATTGGTGGCCAAACCGGGATGATTATCGCTTTTATTATCGCGATGGTAATGAACTTTGGTAGTTATTGGTTTTCTGACAAAATTGTCTTGCGCGCTTATGGTGCTAAGCAAGTTGGGCCCAATGAAGCACCAGAATTATATAGTATAGTCAAACAGTTAGCCCACCAAGCACAGTTACCTATGCCGAAAGTTTATATTGTCGACAATCCTACACCCAACGCCTTTGCTACCGGACGTAACCCACAAAATGCTGCTGTGGCTGCCACCACGGGAATATTAAATATATTAGATAGCCGAGAATTAAAAGGCGTATTTGCACATGAATTATCCCATGTTTATCATCGAGATACACTGATCAGCGCAATTGCTGCAACGATTGGTGGTGCTATCGCAGTTTTAGCTAATATGGCACAATGGGCCATGATCTTTGGTGGCCGTTCTGATGACGGTGAAGGAGGTGGTGGTATTATCGGTAGCTTATTGATGATTATTCTAGCCCCGATCGCTGCCATGTTAATACAAATGGCCGTTTCCCGAACGCGTGAATATGCAGCAGACAAGCGTGGTGCAAAATTGTCGGGTGATCCCATGGCACTTGCTAGCGCATTACAAAAATTAGAAGCAGCTAGCCAACAAATCCCCATGCAGGCAGCGGAAACTCATCCAGCAACAGCACACATGTTTATCGTCAATCCATTAACTGGTCAAACGCTAAAGCACTTGTTCTCGACTCACCCACCAACTGCAGAGCGAGTAAAAAGATTAAAAGAAATGGCCAGACATACACAACGTATGTAATTAATATTTTAAGGTATATTTTATGGAACAAATTTCCGCTCTCACCGATAATTTTTTGATTGCTATGCCCAATATGAACGATCCAAATTTCTCTCATAGTGTCACTTATATTTGCGAACATAACGAAAATGGTGCCTTAGGTTTAGTTATCAACCGACCTTCAAGTGTGAAACTCGCAGAAGTATTCTCCCAGATGGAAATCAAATATAAAAATGTAGATGCCTCTGACATGCATATCCTTTTTGGCGGCCCAATAAATCAGGAGCGTGGTTTTGTTATTCATCAACCGCAAAAGCCTTGGCGCTCTAGCTTTATGACTTCTGATGACATCATGATTACTACATCGAAAGACATACTTGAAGCCCTGGCGCAAAGCCAAGGCCC
>JBCDIY010000214.1:0-3396 GCA_038748435.1 Pseudomonadota bacterium
AAAAAATTAGGCGTAAGTGTTTGTCAAACACACAAAAGCGTGATAAACTAAATTTGTTTATTATATGGGAATCGAAGTTATACACTCCAAAAATAAACAATAGGAATATTATAGTTCAATCCAAAGGAATAGGAGGAAATCCGTATGGCTACTTTAAGTGTAGATCAACCACAGCAACATCTTTCTGCTGACCACTCAGTTAATAATGCTCAAGATCATAGTTTACGTGATGCAACACAGCGCGCTGTAGAAAAGTATATTCATGAACTCGGTGGCAAGCCTATGGAAATGTATAAATTGGTGATGAAAGAAGTTGAAGTACCATTATTAAAAGTGATTATGAAACATACAGGCAACAATCAGAGTCGTGCTGCTATTGTTCTCGGTATCAGCCGTGGTACATTGAGAAAAAAAATTAAAGAATACGGTATTGATTAATATCGATATTATTTAAATAAACTAAGCCATGAGATCATCAAAGTTTTCATGGCTTTTTTATTGTCTTAAAATATTCCAGCAATTGCATGACTTAAACCTGCTTCTAACTTAGGCTTTGCTGTGGCAAAACTTAAATTAACTCTTTCTGCACTAGAAACTACCCGTGTTCGATAATGTATCCATTGCGATTTAAGTTGCTGTCGTTGAATAATCTCACCACTACTACCTTGTTTGGCGTGCATTATTTTTTCTGTTTTCACCGGATTTAAATCACGTTCAGAAACTTGGACATCAGAGATAGCGGCATAGGTCACATCATGTACTGCACTATCAGCTATGGTTGAGGCAATACCTCCAACTAAAGCGCCAACCAAAGGTGCACCACTTCTATCGCTGGCTAAAGCGCCAATTGCAGCGCCGCCAGCAGCTCCCGCTATGATACTTCCATAACCTTGATGCAATGCGCGATCTGCAGCAGATTGTTTTAGGACACCAATGCGTAAAATATTTGCTTGGAGCAAATAGTGTGCTGAATGAATGTTATTGGTAACTCGGTAACCTTTTTGTCTAAGTTGTGTAACGATCCTTTGGCGAATGTAAAAATTTTCTTTGCCAGAGGTGTTTTTTATTTGTACGTAGATACTTTTTTCTCGGTTTGCTACAGGGGTTAGAAAAATCGAAGAACTGGTTTTAGTTTGCACGTTCAAATGGCGTTTTGCAATGAGTGTTTGTGTTGCCGCGCAGCTGATGAGTAATAGACTTAATAGACCAATCATTGAAAATTTTATCAGTAGCCGATTGTTATTCATTTTTATTCCTTTGATATGAAATGCAGATAAACAAATATTGTCAGTTATGCCAGTTTCCATAAATATCCTACTATACTGATAAAACAACTAAATAACAATTAAAACCGATAAGCCTCGTAAAATGCGTACTAGCGTCTTGCTAACAAAATGAAGCGTTTAAAATGAAAGCATGGGAATTTTGGATAGATAAAGGTGGAACATTTACTGACATTATTGCAGTTTCACCTGAAAGGAAAATACTAACTTATAAATTACTATCAGAATGCCCACGTCAATATAAAGATGCTATCCGTTTTGGTATCAACCAAATACTTAATCAAAGTAAAGCTAAAATTGAGAAAATCAATCAACTAAAATTTGCGACAACCATCGCAACCAATGCTTTATTGCAACATAAAGGTGAACCAACGTTATTAGTGATAACCAAAGGTTTTGCAGATGCATTAAAAATTGGTTATCAAAATCGACCGAATTTATTTGTGCGTAATATTGTTTTACCTGAGCCAATTTATGCGCGTGTTATTGAAGTCGACGAAAGAATTAATTGCCGCGGTGAAATTCTAAATAATATAGATCGAATTAAGTTGAAGCAGAAATTAAAAACTGCCTATAATCAGGGTTTTCGTGCAATCAGTATTGTGTTATTACACGGCTACCATTTCACACAACATGAAGTCATGATTGCGCGAATCGCTAAATCTGTTGGGTTTAAACAAATATCATGCTCGCATGAAGTTAATCCAGAGATAAAACTTATTAGCCGCGGCACAACAACTGTAATCGATGCATACTTATCGCCGATCATCAGAAATTATATCACTAAAGTCGCTAAAACTTTCGCAAAAACCAAATTATATTTAATGCAGTCTAATGGTGGAATCGTTAAAGCATCACAGTTCAAAGGTAAAGATAGCACTCTTTCTGGCCCAGCTGCTGGTGTGGTTGGTGCTATTAAAGTTGCAGCCATGAATAAAATAAAGAAGCTGATTACATTTGATATGGGAGGAACTTCCACAGATGTAGCCCATTACAGTGGTGAAATAGAACGGTTAAATGAGACTGAATTAGCAGGTTTTTTATTGCGTGGACAAATGTTACATATACATACTATTGCTGCTGGTGGCGGTTCGGTTATTGCTTTTGATCAAAATAGATTTCAAGTTGGACCGGAGTCTGCTGGTGCTGTCCCAGGCCCTGCTTGTTACAGAAATGGTGGACCATTAACGCTGACCGATTGTAATGTTTTATTGGGGAAAATACAGCCAGATTATTTTCCAAAAACATTTGGGAACAAGCATAATCTTGCTATTGATAAAATGATTCTTCACAAGAAATTCCAACAACTTACAAAAAAGATAAATCATAAGCTCAGGAAAAAATATACGCCTTTTGAAGTTGCTGCAGGCTTTATTCAAGTCGCTGTCAGTAATATGGCGAATGCAATTAAAAAAATTTCCGTACAACGTGGATTTAATTTGATCGATCATACGCTATTTTGTTTTGGAGGTGCTGGGGGCCAACATGCTTGCGCCATCGCCAATGAATTAGGCATGAAAAAAATTCTAATACATCCCTATCAAGGATTATTATCTGCGCTAGGGTTAGGTTTGGCGGATATTCGAACTATAAAAGAAAAACCAATAGACAAGCCATTAACCCAAAAAAACTTATTGTCTTTAACTAAAGAAGTTAAGCAACTGCAGCAAAATATCTTGAAAAAAATTTCAAAACAAATCAAGCAAAATAATACGATTTTTTTTGAAAATCGTGTGAAATTACGTTATATCGGCAGTGACACATTAATCACTATTCTACTACAACCCAAAAATACATTAATGAAGCGTTTTGAGCGGCAACATAAAAAACAATTCGGTTACAAACGCACTAAGCAAAAGATTATTATCGAATCCATACTGGTAGAGTTAATTGAAACAAACCAATTGGAATTAGCGCTTTCTTATAATTTGCACGAGGAAAATAAGCAACTAAACGCAAAAGCAATTGAATTTTATAGTCAACATAGCTTTAAAAAGGCAGTGTTATATTTACGTAGTAATTTAAAACAAAGGCAAAAAATCATAGGCCCAGCAATGATAGTCGATGATTATTCGACAATCATTGTCGAATTAGGTTGGCAAGCTAAGCTAGA
>JBCDIY010000215.1:0-3369 GCA_038748435.1 Pseudomonadota bacterium
AATTCATTAAACTGATTGCGATTATAAAACGTGTAATTTACCCCTTGCGAGGCGTCCCACATCACCTGAGCATTATTTTTCTTGATCAAATCAGCTGCTGTTTTAAAACTGATATCCGCTCCCAATGAATGATTTCTTTTATCACGTTCAACCATGTGCCAATATGTGGAATAGCTAGGAATGCCGAGCGAAATTTTATTTGCGGGAATGTATTGCAGAGAATATTCTATCACTTTTCTGACCCAAGGAATGCCCGCAGAAGGGCCTGGTGTTGTCACTCCGCCATGTTGATTGTATGCCATGATACTGACAAAATCACTCGCTTCGCCAAGGGCCTTATAGTTATAAGCATAAGCCCAATTGTTATATAAACGCTTTAGTGCGGTTGTAGGTGGAATATTTGAAGTGAGCGGGAACAAAGCAATACTAATTTTAAAACCATTTTTATGCAGAGCTTTTGCTAGTTCCGTGTAAAACTCAGTAAGATAATTGCGATCATCGATATAAACATTCTCAAAATCGATCTGAATGCCATAATATTTATATTTTTTGCATACCTCTAAAAGATTATCGATAGCTCTGCGTCTCGCTTTAGAGCTGATTAACAAGCGATGAGTTAAAGATTGATCGTAACCCTCGTTAGTCACCATAGGCATGAGGTGAATTTTTTCAGCACGCGTGAATTGATATAGGCGCGGATTCACCCGTCCCCATAATGTGCCCTTATTATCAAGCTGATACGCTTGAGTGATGATAATATCAACAGAATTTGCGTGTCGCTTTAATTCAGCTATTTCTTGGCTGATATTTTGATAATCGCCAGTTCGCTCTCCACGCAAGGTATAAAAAACCTTTTCCATAGCAAAGCAAATTGATGGAACAAATATTAAAATTAGAAATAAATTAATTAGAATGTTTTTTTGTTTAATCATTTGACAAATATTTTTGATAGATTTCTAATAAAGATAGCATACATTAGATGGATTGCTATAAATTAATTAGAAACTAACAATTACAGGTCTTAGGCAAAACGATACTAGACGAGGCAAAAGCGCGCGAAAAACCGCAGTTCACCATTATTAAAATGAGGATGTTGAGCAAGCTTTTAACAAAGTCTAGCGCATTTTGCGTCAGCCCTAAATTATTCGGAGCTTAATATGCAACAAGAAAGTATCTCCTCAAGTTACTGTGCGAAAATCCCAACACGTTGGGGAGACATGGATGCCTTTGGACATATGAATAATGCGGTTTATTTAACTTATTTTGAGCAAGCACGTATCCAGTGGTTTGAAAGTTTAAATATTTTTATATCGAATCAGACCGAAGGACCGATTCAATATGATTCACATGTTACCTATCTGCGGCCTATCGTTTATCCTGCTACTTTATTTATCGATTTAAATATCGTTGAATTTAGCCAACGCAGTTTTGTCGTCGGTTATGCAGTTTATATTAGTGAACAAAAAGATAAGAAATTTGCTGAAGGAACAACTAAAATAGTTTGGTTTGATTATCAACAAGGGAAATCCAAGGCAATTCCAGAAAGTTTATTAGCTCGACTAAAAAAGTAATTTTTCTGTATAATATTCAATTTACCCAAAAAAATTATAAAATAAGTAGATTAACCTTATAATTAAAATAAAATTTTTATGTCGACAGACAAACACATACAAAAACTATCATTAAAAGTGATCGGTCTTGAACATATTAATGATTTTCAGCCGATATATTTTGCTGGTGAAGAAATTATTTCCGCTGATTTTAAGTTGATTTTGCAGGGGATCACAAAGAACCTTAATATTCGAGCGGATGATTTGCTCGGTCAAACTTTAACCGTGAAGTTGCAAACTGAGAACTATCAAGCGCGTTATTTTAATGGAGTTGTTGCCAATTTTACTGCAGCAAATGTTGACGCTTATGGTTTTCGAGAATATGAATTAATCTTAAGGCCTTGGCTTTATGGCTTAAAGCTAGTGAAAGATTGCCGTATATTCCAGCAGAAAAACGCAGTGCAGATAGTCAAACAACTTTGTCAGGAACATGGTTTTACTGATTTAGATACGAGTAGATTAAAAGTCGAGTATGCATCCTTGCCATACATAGTGCAATATAATGAAACCACTCATCACTTCATTCATCGCTTATTAGCTGAAGCAAATATCTATTATTATTATCGCCATCAGCATAATCGTCATATGCTGATATTGCAGGATAATAATGTTAATATTTCTGCAAGCAATTCACCTAAATATTATTACAGCTATCAAAAACTTCCCAGGCTAAAATCATCGACAAAACGAATTATTCATTGGACAAACACCGTAAGTGCTAATCCACAACAATTTGCTAATGTTTCGACGGCAATAAGTGATGATCTAGATTTAAAACTCAATGATAGAATTGTTATCAATGCAGATGATTTTCAACGAAGAGTAATCAAACTAACACATACTATCGGTTGTTTACAGCATTCTAGTAGAGCAATGGATGAATCATTGAATACAGCAGAAAGTGGCTTAGCAAATTATCATAATGAGTTTTCAGCGGTCGCTGCAGGCACCCCTCTTAAACTAAAAAGCTTTGCTAAACCCAACCCAGGTGGTACGCATTCTGCTATTGTATGTGGTCCGAAAGGTAAAGTGATTTTTACTAATGCTAAAGGTTGGGTGAAATTACACTTTCCGTGGGATAGATACGGTCAATATGATGGGAACGATAGTGTCTGGATACCAGTCGCACAATTACAAGTTGGCGATGATTACGGTACGCAATTTATTCCTAGAATTGGTGATGAGGTGCAAGTAGAATTTATCGCAGCTGATATTGATCAGCCGGTTGTTCTTGGTAGTGTGTTTAATGGCAGTCAACCACCAATTTATCCAACAGAGGATGCAAGTAAAGCCATCAGTGGCATTAAAACTCAGTTGATAGGATGCAATGCAAAAGGTGAAGAACAGCAATTGCCACAGGGTCACGAACTTCGTTTTGATGATAGTTTAGAAGATGAATCAATAAAATTACTCAGTGCTGGAGATCTCAATATTACAGTAATGGGTGATTTTATTAAGACGGTAAACGCAGATGCAAGCTTAGTGATCGACCAATCATATTTATTGAGCCTATTAAATGGTCGTGCAGAAATCCAAGCAAAAGAAATTTTACTTCAATGTGGCCAAAGTCAGTTGCAATTCAATGCAAAAGGATTGAAAGTAAAGACCGCAGACAGAATTTTTCTGCAAGCAAAAGGTGTCGGTGGTACTTATGCTGTTGCTAGAGTAGGCGACAAACATCACTGCCCTAGAGTTGTAAATAATCACCCTTGTGGTGAGCAAACAATTATAACAGGTTCAGCAATATTAAAAGTTAATG
>JBCDIY010000216.1:0-3357 GCA_038748435.1 Pseudomonadota bacterium
ATAAATTAAAACTTAAAATAATTAACATAACAAGCTTTAATATGTATATTTATAGCTCAATTGCAATTTTTTGACTCATTCCATCAAATAATATACAAAATCACGGGAGGAAAATAACAATGCTGCATGAATTATACCAAAATCAAGAACAAATGCTGAACTATTATGCGATAGAATTACTCGCTCAACTTGATAATCTCGAGCCCACAGAAGCAGAAATCGCCAAAGTGGAAAAATTACTTAACTTATTGTTCCTCAAGCGGCAAATGATATTTCACAGTAAGCTTGGCTTGTCAGAAGTAAAATGCTTGCATTATGCCGCATTGGGGAAAACATCTAAGGAAACCGCACAAATCATGGCGTTAGATATCAATGCAATCGAATCATTACGGCGAAGAATTAAACATAAATTACGCAGCCCAAATTTACTTAATGCCATTACACGTGGCATGGAATTAGGTTATTTATCTGCGTTGAATTGCCCTGTCGTTGCTTGATGCGAAACTGCTGCAGGCGGTTTGACAAACTGATAAAACACTTCCCCCGGTTTTATCATGCCTAACTCGCTTCGAGCACGTTCAATAATGCCTTGATTACCAGATTTTAAATCTTTAATTTCGGCAATTAAACGTTGATTGCGGGCTTGGAGTTTATCATTTTCATTTTTCTGTGCACTGATCTTATTTTCCAAGCGCAGCATATACCACACATTTCCCTCACCAAACCACAGACGATACTGTAAAACTAAAAAAATAATAATAAGCGTGAAGCAGATTAACTTATTCATTGTCTTCTAATGTTTCATAGGCTTGAAACCCGGCATACGGTGCCTTATCTCCTAAAGTTTCTTCTATTCGCAATAGTTGATTGTATTTAGCTATTCTATCGCTACGACATAACGAACCCGTTTTAATTTGATCCGCTTGCGTTGCTACAGCAATGTCAGCAATGGTAGTATCTTCCGTCTCAGCGGATCGATGTGAAATTATCGTTCCATAATCTGCACTTTTTGCTAAACCTATGGCAGTAATCGTTTCAGTTAATGTGCCGATTTGATTTGGCTTAATTAAAATAGCATTAGCGACTTCTTCCTCAATACCTCGAGTTAAAATCTCTGCATTTGTAACAAATAAATCATCACCCACCAATTGGATTTTGTCATCCAATCTATCGGTTAATATCCGCCAACCTTGCCAATCAGCTTCAGCCATACCATCTTCGATGCTGATAATCGGATAATTATTTACTAGTTTTTCTTGATAATCTGTAAACTCTGCAGCATTTAAGCGTAATTTTTCAGAAGCCAAATGATACCGGCCTTCTTGATAAAACTCAGAGCTTGCAATATCCAATGCTAAAGCAATATCATCGCCCGGCTTTAATCCCACCTGTGAAATTGCTTCTAAAATTAAATCCAGTGCCGCTTGATTATGTTTTAAATCTGGTGCGAATCCACCTTCGTCGCCAACGGCAGTAACTAAGCCTTTTTGTTTGAGAATTTTTTTCAGACAATGAAAAACTTCTGCACCATAGCGTAACGCTTCTTTAAATGTTGGAGCACCTGCTGGAACGATCATGAATTCTTGTATGTCGACATTATTATCAGCATGCGCACCGCCATTGATAATGTTCATTAATGGTACCGGCATGGAGTAACCTTCATCATCACCTAAGTAAGCATATAGTGGCACTTTTGACTCTTTAGCTGCTGCCTTGACGCTTGCAAGTGACACCGCCAAAATGGCATTAGCACCTAATTGGCCTTTATTATCAGTGGTATCCAACTCAATCATAGCGCTATCAATTTGTTCTTGCTCGGTAATTTCAATCCCTACTAAAGCAGGTTGAATGATTTCATTGATATTCTTTATGGCTTTAGTCACACCCTTGCCGGCATAGCGTTGTGGATCATGATCACGTAACTCTAACGCCTCACGACTACCCGTAGATGCACCTGACGGTACGGCTGCGCGTCCAACGTATCCCATCTCTGTGATAACTTCTGCTTCCACAGTGGGATTACCGCGTGAATCCAAAACTTCACGACCTAAAATACGTTTAATCGCCGACATAAATACTCCTATTGTTAAAAAGATATAGTGAAATCCTAATAGGAACATGATACTGCAAGGGGATAAATCCAGCAATTCTAGCCATATTGGCTGTAATATGCGGATAAATCCAGCAATTCTAGCCGTATTGGCTGCAATATCAGTATATTTTCCGGTTTATTTTTTTACCAATTTCTGTCGACAATACAGTTGTAGAGGATTAAGATTATCTCCCTGGCTTGATTCAAGTCTAATCCTTAGTAACACGGATAGTGGTTTTCCCAGTGTTACAATCTGTTACTTGTCTGCAATAACTGAGTAACACTCGGCAATTATAATCATTTTTAACACAATAGCTGAGGTGTTACTATGCCATTTAATAATTTTATTCCATATTTGCCATTAGAAGTAGAGTCTATCCCCGATGCTTTTCTTCGAATTAATGAAGAAAAACTAGGCAGCGAACGAATTGAAGCAACCTTCATCATCCTTTTCCAAGCCTATAAATCACTGTTAAAAGCTTATGAGATTGAAGATTCCGAAGAACATGAAAAAGAATTAACAAAACAATTGCAGATGCAACAATCAGGTGACATGATCAACTTTGCAAATGTTTTTAGGGTATTAAAGCGAGATCTCATCGCAAAAGTCAAACAAAAAAAAATTCCTGGGCGCTCATTAAAAAGTAAACAAGCAGAAGATGCCCTACTACTTGCGATGACTTATCAACACTATCATTGTTTTTTCTCCCGCTATTGTAAATCACTAAAGCCTACAGCAACGTTATTGGCCGATGTTCCTCCACCACAACCTCCGTCACAAATTGGAAAGCTTATTGCAGATTTTTCTGGTCCAATCGATATTTTTACTAAAAGTGATCATAAACTTACGATTAATGAAACGCCTATCGCACAGCAATTTAATTATGCCAAACTCAAACAAGCTTGTGAAGAAAACCGAAAATTAAATTTTTATCAAAAAGAATTATTTAAACAATGGCTCGATTCACATACGAAAAACCAAGATGGTAACATCGAAGTATTTGTACCTAGAAATTTGCAAGACATTCTCAACATTGTTGTTGCTGGCAAGGACATGGGTTTCGTCGGTAATTTTCGTTCCATCAAAACAGAAGTTAGAGATAATAATGACAAACTTATTTTTTCTCTTGACTATCATGCTCATGCAACTATTGATGCGTCTAAAGTATCAAACCCGACACACCGAAGAAAAATTGCTGCTAATGCTGCAGCAATAATCAATACTCATTTTGATTCTTTTGAACCTGAAGCTATTTTTCATGCGG
>JBCDIY010000217.1:0-3335 GCA_038748435.1 Pseudomonadota bacterium
CAAATTAAACTGGCAAAACGTCCGGTGGTATGATCACGACGAAAGGAGTAAAAACGTTTATTGTCTTCATAGGTATCGAAACCAGAATCGTAGATTTGATCGACGCCTAATGCTTGGAATTGTAAAGTTGCAATTTGTTTCAGATTCGCTAGATATTTATTGTTTGTTTGTGGGATAAATGCATGCGCAAATTTTTGATCCAAACGCACGAAAGTTTGGAAAAATTCTTCACTAACTTCGTAATGATTTAGGCCAATTGCAGCACCATACCATACGAGTAAAGGTTGGTTTTCTTGTTTGCAAATATTAACTGCATTTTCGATAATACCTTGCGCCAAACTGCGCCAGCCAGCATGTACAGCACAGACAATGCTGCCGGTGGTATTCGTAATTAATATAGGTAAGCAATCAGCAGTGGTAATGACACAGATTTTATTGGCTAATTTGGCAAATACAGCATCGGCTTCTAATGATTTTGGAGTCACGTCCGCGCAAATAATTTTATTGCCATGTACCTGTTTTAACCATAATGGTGATTGTGGTAGATCTAAGGATTCTTTAAGTAGTGCCCGATTGGTTTGCACATCTTCTTCTGCATCGCCGCTGCCTAATGCAAGATTTAAACTATCAAAAGGTGGTTGGCTATAGCCACCTAGGCGCGTTGTCATAAACGCTTTGATATTTTGTGGAGCAGGCCAGTTTGGTTTTATTAAATCAAGCATTTTTGTCACTCTTGAATTAAACGAAATTAACTTTCTATTACTCTTTCTCCAAGATTCTAAAGCGTTTGACACCCGAGCGCAATTAATAATTGTTTGAAATCATGAGGTAAAGCTGCGTAATAGCTGACAATCGATTGTGTTTGCGGGGATTTAAAAGTCAGTTGATAGGCATGCAGAGCTTGACGCGGAAATTTTTGTAATATTTGCTTTAATTTTTCCGAGGCATTTTTTGGTAGAAACGGCCGTCTACCATAGATTTGATCACCGACAAGTGGATGCTGAATGTAAGCCATATGTACGCGAATTTGATGGGTCCTGCCTGTTTCTAGTATGACACGCAAATAAGTGTGACTCGCGAGTTTTTCTAAAATGCGATAATGCGTGACAGCGGGTTTACCGGAAGCAACGACAGCCATGCGTGTACGTTTTGTCGGGTGACGGCCGATCGCTGCCTCAATGGTTGCTCCGGCAACTAAGTGACCATTGACGACGGCACGATATTCGCGTTTTATTTCCCGACTTGCCATTGCACGAATAAAATATTGGTAGGCTTTAACGGTTTTAGCAATGACGATGATGCCACTGGTGTCTTTATCCAAACGATGGATAATACCGGCACGCGGTAATTTTTCTAACTTGGGGCAGTAATGTAATAAAGCATTTAACATCGTTCCACGAGGGTTGCCAGCGCCAGGGTGGACTGTCAATCCTGCAGGTTTATTGATTATTAAGTAGTCAGTTTCTTCATCGATGATGTTTAGCGGAATGTTTTCTGGCGCATGTTGCGTGTCAGCCTCTATGGTTGCGAAAATATTAATTTTCTCATGACCTATGATTCGATATTTTGCTTTTTCAGGTTTTAAATTAACTAAAACTTGTTCTTTTTTTATCCAGTTTTGAATCATGTTACGCGAATAGTCAGGTAATAATTGGCTTAAAACTTGATCCAGCCGCTGGCCTTTGTGCGTTTCAGTTAAAATAAATTCTAATTTAATGGTTTCGGATGTAGGCATTTGTTTAAGAAAAGGTTAAAATACATCAAATTAAAACATAGATTTTAGCATTTATTGGGACAAGTTGGTACGATGAGAAATATTTTAGCGTTATTTTTTATAATTGTAAGTTTAATGTTAACGGCATGTGGATTGAACACGCCAGATGATCCCGCCACACTTTATAAAAATTACTCTGCCAAACAACTTTATGATAAAGGTGGTGAGTTAGTCAGGGCCGGGTATTATAAAGATGGTGCAAAATACTTTGAAGGCTTAAATGCATTGTATCCTTTTAGCACTTACGCAGAAAAAGGCACGTTAGATTTAATTTATGCGTATTATAAATCACAGGACTATGCTTCAGCTATTGCAACTTCGACCGAATTCATTCACCTATATCCACGTGATAAAAATGCCGATTATGCCTATTACATGAAAGCATTATCAGAAATAAATCAAAATCGGAATTTCTTCCAGCGCGTATTTCCGGTAGATATGTCATATCGTGATTTGGATAATGCCAAGCAAGCGTTTTTTGATTTTCGTGATTTAGTCCAGCTGTATCCTAGAAGCCGTTATGCCCCTGATGCCAAGCAACATATGATATTTTTGCGTAATATGTTTGCCCGCCATGAAATGCAAGTTGCGCGTTATTATTACGTACGTAAAGCCTACGTCGCTGCGGCCAATCGCGCGACTTATGTGGTGCAAAATTATCAAGGTAGTACATCTATGCCGCAAGCATTGGCAATGCTGGTGAAGACTAATCGTAAATTAGGCTTAACTAAATCAGCTAATGACGCCTTACGTGTACTGCAAGCAAATTACCCCAATTCAGAATCGTTACGCCGGTTAGCGCGAGTTTAGTATAAGGTAGGACAAATCTCCCCTAACCCCTCTTTTGAAAAAAGAGGGGGGATAGTTCTGAGTTGAATTACACAACAACGCCATGCAAAAGTTAGCTATTTTTAGCACTTTTAAAACCAGAGGTAATTGGAAAACGTCTATCTCGCCCAAATGCCCGTGTGGTAATTTTAGCTCCAGGAGGAGCTTGCCGACGTTTATATTCATTGCGATCCACTAACTGTAGTACATGTGCGACTGTGTCTGCGTTGAATCCCTCTGCGACAATTTCTGCTAGTCCTTTCGCTTGCTCTACGTAAAGTTCCAAAATTTTATCGAGTATTTCATAGGGTGGTAAGCTATCTTCATCGACTTGATTTTCTCGAAGCTCTGCTGTCGGTGGTCGTGAAATGATGCGTTCAGGAATGACTTTTTTAATTTGATTGCGATAACGAGCTAAATCATAAACTAAGGTCTTATAAGCATCTTTTAATACAGCAAAGCCGCCAGCCATGTCACCATACAATGTGGAATAACCCACTGCCATTTCACTTTTATTACCCGTGGCCAGTAATAAATAGTTAAATTTATTTGCTAACGCCATAAGAATTACAGCACGGCAGCGCGATTGGATATTTTCTTCAGTGATGTCCGTCTTTGTGTTTTTAAATTCATGCTTTAACGTAGTTAAAAAAGGAAATCGCAGCACTGGTTAACCGGTTTCGGGAACGCGGCATCGAGGTGGTGCACGCTGACGACTGTAAGCTGCCAATCC
>JBCDIY010000218.1:0-3315 GCA_038748435.1 Pseudomonadota bacterium
CACCAAACTCTAATATATTTTGGTTTTTTGGATCATTCACTGCCAAGTAAATTGCTTCCTTTTGTGTATGATTTTCAATTTGTACGGTTATGGTATTTGCCTTACGATTGATTCCTTGTTGCCAAAATAGTTTATAAAAATTTGTTAAATGCGTCACTACGGCTGTAGACTGCTGTTTAACCCGCAAACTTGGTACGATTTTCGTCCAACCTAAGGTGACTAAATTATTTGGATTAGTTTGCACTTGTATCGGATAATATTTAATTGTCCTATAGGAATTTTTATCTAATGCGGCAACACTTGCTGTTCCATCCCACAATTTTAAAGTATCGGTTGCCATTGCTATCTTTTTTTTATCTTTCGGTACAAGCTGTTCAAGATCAACAACTACAAAATCTGCTACTGCGTTTTGCTGTGTTGTTTGGAAATAGTGTACTAAATCAATAAATCTCATCTTTGCTCCATCAGGAAATTGATTGAGTAATTCTAAAGGGATCATGATAATTTTTGGTTGATATGCATTATTTCTTTTTCGATTCAATATACTAGCAGCAGAAGTAATGTCTGCAAAAACATTCCATTCTGCCCATTTGCTTGGAGATGAATAACCACCATGATGTTTTACTGGAATATTCACATTACCATTTGGTCTACAAGTTTGCATATCACCAATTTCACAACCCTCTCCTGCACCCAATGAGCCACCACTCATAAAAATTTTTGCGATATGTTTAAAATCCTCAGGATATTTTGCTTGCAAATCAGCTAAATTCGTTAATGGTGCTAACTCTAAAATAATCAACCCAGGATATCTTTCGATTAAACGATGCATTAACTGTGTCGCATTTAATGTTGCAATTCGCCGATCCGAGCTTGGCATTGCTATGCCATTAAAATTATCTGCTGCCGCGCGCAAAAATGCTGGAAATGGATTTACAAAAACCGATTGCTTTTTAGTAACACCAATGGCCACTGGAACATCTTGCGATGGTTTGGTTAAATCAAGTAATTGTAAAATGTGTTGCGCTCCTGCCGCATATCTCCTCCCATATTTGCCTAAGGGTTGTATACAATCGACTTCACCGGTACAGGAAATAACTATGCCTACGACATGAAACCGCGGATTTGTTAATGCATAAATAATACCTAAATAATCATCCCAACCTGCATCCGTGTCAATAATAACCGCTTGTTTTTGACTAGCCGATTGGGCAACAGTAGATACACCAAATACTGCGCTGCATAAGCAGATGATTAAAATAGATACATGTATGAATCTTATAACTTGAGATTTCATTGACTTATCCTTATTCAAAAAAACTTTTTCATATAATCACAATATTTTTTAGATATGTACCGCTAGTACTACGGAATAACTTTTACTCCAGATGTTAGACTATACCTATAAAGATTAAATTTTACAGCTGCCAACAAATCATTATATTGATAGCTATGGAGGACAATCAAATGGCGTTAAAAAAAATGGATTTTCATTCTATTGACGAATCAATTATGCCTATCTATGGTCGTAGAAGTCTAAAAAAACCAATTCCTAAATACATCATTCCAGATACAGAACTATCTGCTCGTGTGGCTTATGATCTTGTGCATGATCAATTGATGTTAGATGGCAATGCACGACTAAATTTAGCTTCCTTTTTGACGACATGGATGGAGCCTGAAGCCAAACAACTGATGGCGGAAACCTTTGATAAAAATATGATCGATAAAGATGAGTATCCACAAACGGCTGAAATTGAGCATCGTTGTGTCATTATGCTAGCCAATTTATGGAATGCACCTGACTTGACCAAAGCTATAGGTTGTTCGACGATCGGTTCAAGCGAAGCTTGCATGCTTGCCGGCATGGCTTTTAAATGGCAATGGCGTAAACGTCGACAAGTAAAGAATAAATCAACCACTAAGCCGAATTTAGTCATGGGTATCAATGTCCAAATCTGTTGGGAGAAATTCTGTCGTTACTGGGACATTGAAATGCGTCTTGCACCGATGGCAACCAACGACTATACCTTGACTGCAAGTAAAATGCATGATCTTTGTGACGAGAATACCATTGGTGTCATCGCGATTTTAGGTAGCACTTTTACCGGTGAATATGAACCCATTCAAGCAATTCACGCAGAATTAATGAAAATTAATCAAGCTCACGACTGGGATATCCCCATGCATATCGACGGTGCCAGTGGTGCGATGGTTGCACCATTTATTCAAGCTAATTTACTTTGGGATTTTCGTTTACCTTTAGTTAAGTCGATTAACACTTCGGGCCATAAATATGGATTAGTCTACCCTGGCGTCGGTTGGGTGGTTTGGCGTGACGAAATTGAATTACCCAAAGAACTTATTTTAAATGTGAACTATCTCGGTGGTGAAATGCCAACGTTTGCATTAAACTTTTCACGTCCGGGGAATGCCGTAGTTGGACAATATTATAATTTTTTACGCTTAGGCAAGGATGGCTATCGACGTATTCATCTAGCTTGTCGAGAAGTTGCTATACATTTAGCTGAAGAACTAAGAAAAATTGGACCATTTAAGATCTTACATGGCGGTAAGGATTTACCGGTTGTATCTTGGCAAATTCAACCTGACAGCAAATTAAATTACGATGTTTTTGATCTTTCCGAACGCTTACGCATGCAAGGTTGGCAAGTACCTGCATACACTTTGCCGGCAAATTTAGAAAATGTCGCTATTATGCGCATTGTTGTTAAAGAAGGTTTAAGTCTAGAACTTGCCGATTTATTATTAAACGATATTAAACGTGCACTGGATTATTTTGACAAACGCGCTGAACATCTACCTCAAGATAAACATGAAAACTCTGGTTTTCATCATTAACTTGAATTGAGATAATCGCCGTCCATGGTGATAAAGAAAGATTGATTAGCCGTTATTTTTTTTATAAATAACATCTATGATTGGATTTTGCGAATTATTAACTAAGTGGCATTCATATCTGCCCACAGCTGGTGATGCATTTCGACCACTTTCAACTTGGTATGATACTTCATTCTTTCCAGATTTTTCCACAAGAAGCTGGCAAGGATTAATGGGTTGATAATTTTTATTAAATACTGAACCAAGTTGTATCTGTCCATCCTTTCCATTAACAAGCTTATAAGTAAACTCGTAGGATGACACAGAGCTACGTTTAGCATTTTCAGTTTCAGTATTCTTTATTGCATAAGCTTGAAAGGAATTATCTACATTAGTTAATTGTAATTTGACTTGATGCGCAGCAAAAGCATTACCAAATACAAACATCGAAGTTGTAATTAAAGCCAATGAGGC
>JBCDIY010000219.1:0-3300 GCA_038748435.1 Pseudomonadota bacterium
ATTTAGCTAAACCAGAAGCATTCACGTTATAAAACAATGGTAAATCATAACCATGTTGTTGCTTCCAATTGTCGATCGCAGCCTGAGTGACATATTTTTGACCGAGCTGCATTCGTGCCATATCATTGGGGGTGTTGACGGTAAAAAACAACAAAAAAGTAATTAAGTTAACACCGATTAAAACCGGAATTGCATATAATATTCGCCGCAGAATATAGGCAAACATCAATTAAAAACTTCAAATACACCTGCTGCACCCATGCCAGTACCAATACACATGGTAACCATGCCATATTTTTGTTTACGTTGACGCATACCGTGAATAATGGTTGCTGTACGAATCGCACCGGTTGCACCTAAAGGATGGCCTAAGGCAATGGCACTACCGACGGGATTAACGATTTCTGGATTTAACTGCGCTTCTTTGATCACTGCTAAGCTTTGTGCAGCAAATGCTTCGTTTAATTCTATCCATTCGATCTCATCAAGTTTGACATTCGCTAATTGCAATGCTTTTGGAATCGCTTTCACTGGACCTATACCCATGACTTCAGGTGGTACGCCAGCGACGGAAAAACTTTTTAATTGCGCCAATGGCTTTAAATTAAATTGTTTGAGAATTTTTTCACTGACCAAAACACACGCCGCTGCACCATCACTCATCTGTGAACTATTACCTGCAGTCACACTACCTTTGACAGAAAAAACCGGACGCAATTTAGCTAAAGCCTCTATGGAAGTATCTTTGCGGGGCCCTTCATCTTGCAACACTTGTAATTGGCGCTGCTGTATTTGCATTTTTTCTGGTTCAGGCAAATTAAGTGTCATAGTATAAGGACTGATTTCCGCTTTAAGATCTCCAGCTGCTTGTGCTTTTAATGCTTTTTGATGGCTATTAAATGCAAATTCATCTTGCTGTTCTCGAGTTACGTTATATTTTTGCGCGACGATTTCTGCAGTAATTCCCATACCAAAAGCAATAGCAACGTGTTTTTCATTTTCAGTAAAATAATTGGGGTTGGCACTTAAATGATATCCACCCATAGGCACCATACTCATACTTTCGGTACCGCCGGCAATCATTACATCCGCTGCACCTAAACGAATCCTATCATTGGCGATAGCAATACTTTGTAAACCCGACGAGCAAAAACGATTGATAGTCATGCCAGCAACGTGATCTGGCAAGTCGGCGAGTAATGCACCGATGCGCGCAACGTTCATACCTTGCTCTGCTTCGGGCATGGCACAACCAACAATGACATCTTCTACTAAATTTTTATCGAGTTCAGGGACTTGGTTTAAACTTTCTTTGATCACATGGGTCAGTAAATCGTCTGGTCTGACCGTTCTAAAAATGCCTCGCGGTGCTTTTCCAACTGGGGTCCGTACCGCAGAAACAATATAAACTTCTTGCAATTGACTCATTTCTCTATTCTCCTTTTATGGATGGCTTGCAGTTAATTTCGCAACGGCTTTCCAGTTTCTAGAATATGCTTAATGCGTTCTTGAGTTTTTGGATTTCCAAGTAACTCAATAAAGACTTTACGCTCTAAATCCAACAACCATTGCGCTTTCACTAAAGTGCCCATTTCAATCAATCCACCACATAACACCGTGGCAATTTTACGCGCAAGGAAATAATCATATTCGCTAATAAAACCACCTTGTTTCATGTTGGCAAGTCCTAACATGATATCGGCAATACCTTGCTTACCCGCAACTGGGAAAAATTCCATAATCGGTGGGCGATAATTTGCCGCAAACATGGCCTCAACTTGTTGCTTTGCGACATAAAATAATTCATTCGGATTAAACACAATGGCGTCACTGTCTTTAAAAAAGCGCCGTTGCACTGCTTCTTGAGCACTAGTGGAAACTTCCGCCATAGCAATTTGTTTAAAGTAATCTTTCAAACGTGGAAAATCTCTGCCGCGCGCATCTTCCGCTATAATTTTAGCAAACTCTTTAGTGCCACCACCGGCGGGCAGCAAGCCAACGCCGATTTCCACTAAACCAATATAGGTTTCGGTATGTGCTACACGTCGATCGGCATGCATGGTAATTTCACATCCACCGCCCAAAGCTCGACCTTTTACCGCAACTACCGTAGGGATTTCGCTATAACGCATACGCATAGCGGTTTGTTGAAATTTATCGATAATGCGTTCAGCAACTTGTGGACCTTCTTCTTGAATCGATTTAATCAACTGCATCAAATTTGCCCCAGCACTGAAATCTGCCCCACGAGTTTGGTAAATGATAAAGCCCTTATAATTTTTTTCCGCTTCTGCTATACCAGCTTGTATTCCATCTAACACTTCTTCGGTAAAGGTATTCATTTTAGTTTTGAAACTAGCGATAGCAATGTCATCGTTCTGGTGCCAGATACGAATCGATTCATTTTCTAAAATAGTTTCACCAAAATGCAGTTCATCGGTTAACATTGGCTCACGGAAAATTTGCCGTTGATAAACCGGCAAGCTGCTACGGCTGACAAATTTATTTTCTGTCGCTGCAAATGCTTCGCCTTTAGCATATACGCCTTGGCTTTGTTTTTTCACCCAAGCCGGCAACTTAGCTTGAGTCAGTGTAGTTTTCGCTTTGATGTCTTCATTGACCCAATCTTGAATTTGTTGCCAACCAATACTTTGCCAAGTCTCAAACGGTCCTTGCGCCCAACCAAATCCCCAACGCATGGCTAGATCGACATCGCGCACATTATCACCTATTTGTTCTAAATGATAAGCGGCATAATGAAACATTTCTCGAAATGCTGCCCAGAGAAATTTTCCATGTTTATCATCAGTTTCGCGTAATAACTTAAAGCGCTTTTGCACATCTTTTTCTTTCAATATGGTTAAAATCGCGCCGGGTAATTTTCTATCTGCCAAACGATAATCACCCTTCTCTAAATCCAAAACATGAATTTCCCTACCGATTTTTTTATACACACCTGCACCGGTTTTTTGCCCCAGATGGCCTTTATCAATTAAATTTTGTATATAATCTGGCGTGGCGAAATATTCATGCCAAGGGTCATCTTTTAAGTGTTCTTTCATGGTATTGATGACATGTGCCATGGTATCTAAACCCACGACATCAGAAGTACGGTAAGTTCCACTCTTTGGCCGACCAGAAAGCACACCGGTCAAAGCATCGACAACTTCAAAATCAATTTTCATGGTTTTTGCATAATGCATTACCGCCAGCAATGAAAATACACCGATTCGATTAGCAATAAAATTCGGTGCATCTTTCGCACGGACTACACCTTTACCTAAAGTCATAGTCAAAAAG
>JBCDIY010000220.1:0-3287 GCA_038748435.1 Pseudomonadota bacterium
ACCGGTTCTCCCGCAGGAACTGTTCCCAGGCCGCGACTTCTCCGCCCAGGAGCGCAGCCAGCCGGTCACGCTCTTCGATGTCTACTTCGACCCGACGCGGCGCGGCCCCTACAATTACTTGCGTATAGTTTTAAACAGATAGTAAAGATAAAAACCAAAGATAATCACGTAAACAGTGATAAATAAAGTCAAAGAAGTCGCCACATGCACTGTGGGGATAATAGATGCACCATCTGCCGTAGTTAATAAGCCATACACCACCCAGGGCTGTCGACCTGTTTCTGCAGTAACCCAACCACTAATGGTGGCAAGAAAACCTAGCGGCGCCACTAACATACAAATGCGCAGAAAAGTCTTAGATTCATAAAGTCGCTTACGAATGCGTAGATACAAACCTGTCAAAGCAATCAGTAAGAACAACATACCGATGCCGACCATAATTCTAAAAGAGTAAAAGACTAATGGCACATACGGTTGCTCTTTTGGTGGTACGGATTTTAATCCGAGTAACTCTCCATCCAAAGAATGTGTATTAATCAAACTTGCACCATAAGGAATTTTAATTTCAAAAAAGTTTTTTTGTTTTTCTTGATCGGGTACCGCAAACAATAATAACGGTTTACTACCACCAGTTTCCCAAACCCCTTCGATTGCAGCGGTTTTAAGTGGCTGATATTTGTGGACTTCGAGCCCTACCGCATCACCCATGAGAATTTGTGCGGGTACAACGATTAACGCCGCCCACATTGCGAATGACATACAAGTTTTAGCAACGCTCACATGACGTTTACGGAGTAAATAATATGCTGATACCGCCGCGATGACGAAAGCCGTGGTAATGTAAGATGCCAACATCATATGGAAAAACCGCACGTGCACTGAAGGATTAAAGATGACATCCCACCAACTTTTTACGATAAATATGCCATTTTTTAATTCATAGCCTGCCGGCGTTTGCATCCAAGAATTAGCCGACATAATCCAAAATGCTGAAATAGCAGTTCCGATCATCACTAAAAAGGTTGCAGCATAGTGCAATTTTGGACTGACGCGGTTCCAACCAAATAACATCACACCTAAGAAACCTGCTTCAAGGAAGAATGCACTCAAAACTTCATAAGCAAACAATGAGCCGAGCACACCACCAACAGCTTCAGTAAAGCGGCCAAAATTTGTGCCCAATTCATACGACATGACGATTCCAGAGACTACCCCCATACCGAAGGTCAAAGCAAAGATTTTTGTCCAAAATTTACATAATTCAAGATACTTAGGATTACGGGTTTTTAGCCACACCCCCTCCATGATGGCCAAAAACAGTGCTAAGCCTAAGTTAAGTGTTGGAAAAAGAATGTGAAATCCAACCGTAAATGCAAATTGAATGCGTGACAAGAATTCGGCATCAAGTACCATAACATACCCCCATAAATCTATGTCTATATAGTTATAGTCGAATAATCAAAATTTTGTGTAGCCTGCGGTGTTTGTGTATACAAACATCAAGAGTTTGTGCTATCTAAACAACAGTTCAATAAGTGGATGTAGTCGGATTATGATTGAACTTCTGATAGCTTTCACGACATATTGTAGCGCTATCGCGTCTAAATAACAAGCTAATTTTATGATATTTAGCAAAAACATTAGATTTTTTTTTGATCGGCAAAATCATAAGTTTTTGTAATCTTGCTCGCTAGACCTACAGCTTAACTAGCGAGCATGAATTAGCGTTGGATTGGGTGTTGTCCAAGGTTTTTGAGGATTATTTGCTTGCTGTTTTTCATATTCATCAAAGCTTGGGATATCATCTAAGTGATCGAGATTTTCTCTTCCTTTACGGCAATAATACAACCTTTGCAGCCATTCGCGAGAAATCTCCCGTCTATATCGTTGCTTAGGATTTAGTTTGGTAGTGTTTGGAGCGTTTTTGTTTGATTGTTCTGGGTTTGCAAAAAAGCTTGCAGTGTTAGAACTTACCTTGCCCTGATTTTCATTACGTGAAGAAACTTGATCCTTCTTAGCTTGTATAGGAATTTTTTCCGATGTTTTTTTCTTACTGCTATTTAATTTTGGCTCAGGTTGATAGGTTGATTTTTGCGATGGATTAGACTGCGCCTTTGGTAAACTTTGCGATGAAGTTTTAGATTCAGTTGAACTATTTTTTTTCTCAACTTGCGGAATATGCTGAATTGATTTTTTTCTGTTTGGACTTACAACAGGTTTAGTAGTAGGCTTTATATTTGCTTTACTATTATTATTTACTTTGTTTTTAGGTTTATTAGAATTAGAAATTTGTGTATTTGATGAGTTCTGTTTGTCTTCAATTTGCTTTTTCACTGTATTAAATGATACAGAGGTTAATATAACTTCCCCTGTTGCTTTGCGTGGTTGAAGTTGTAGTGGGGTTTTGTTTTTTTTCTCAGCAGAGTTAGCAGGGGTTTTAGTACCATGTGGCGAATTTTTCTTAAGATTAGCTGCTGGTTCGTTCTTGCTGTGAGCTTTTTCACGTTCCACACTAGTTTCTTTCTGATTAGAATTTTGCGTTAATTTTTCTTTTGATTCTTTACTCGAAGAGACTAACTTTACAGGCTTAGGACTTGTCTCAACTTTTGTTTTTTCGATTTTTTGAGATTTGGGCTTCTTTCTTTTAACTGGGATTAAATTATTCTCACGCTCTTTTTGACTATCTTTTTTAGGTTTGCTTTGAACAGTTTGCTCAGTTCCGGAAGGGCTATTTTCTTGAGCAACTTGCTGTTGAGTACTAACTGGAATAACTTTGCTTTGTTTATTTTCACTTTCAATTTTAGTTTTTTCAGATCTAGAAGTATTTAATGAACCAATATTATCCTTACGTTCATTTTCAAGACTTGGATTTACTTGAGTCACAGAACTTACTTTTTTATCCACTGCAGCCCCAGTACTAGTACTACTTTCAGGAAAAAACCAAGAGATAATACTGTTCCAAAAACCACGCCAACCTGTTTGCGATTGCCTTAATTGTTGTTCATTTCTTTGTTGCACTGCTGAGACAACTGAAGCATTAGTTGCCATTTTATTATATAATTCAGTGCATCCAGGGTTACCTTTTAGAAATTCATGACTAAATTTGTATTCACCGTTAACATAATTTGGCTGCTCTGGCTTTGCACCATGATTTAATAAACAATCGACTATTTTTGGAGAAACTCCTTCCTTAGAAGTTGCAAATCCTAAAAGCGTGAGTTTGGCCTTCTTATCTTTTCTAACCTTGAAACTACGCGGCTTATTTAATAACTTATCACCCAATGAAG
>JBCDIY010000221.1:0-3272 GCA_038748435.1 Pseudomonadota bacterium
ATTTTTTTCATAGCTAACTCCAATAGCATAAATATTAAACACGTGTATGCTAATACTTTAAAAAAAATAAGTCAATCAATTTCGCTTTGCTTGGGAGTACGCACGGAAATTGTATAAAAAACCGAAATCTTAGGGAAAGGAGATGAAAAAATGGCGGAGTGGACGGGAGTCGAACCCGCGACCTCCGGCGTGACAGGCCGGCATTCTAACCAACTGAACTACCACTCCGCATAACTAGTAAAGAGTTATCATGGTGGGTGCTGAGGGAGTCGAACCCCCGACATTCGCCTTGTAAGGGCGACGCTCTACCAGCTGAGCTAAGCACCCGGAAAATTTTACTTTCCTTGATTAAATATTTATTTAAGAATTAGTTATCGCTTTTATCGTTTACTGCTTCTTTTAGTGATTTACCCGCTTTGAAAACCGGTGCTTTGCGTGCTGGGATACTAATTGATTCACCTGTGGCTGGATTACGGCCTTCACGTGCTGCATAATCTCTAACTTCAAATGTACCAAATCCCACGAGTTGCACTGAATCACCTTGACTTAATGCGTTAGTAATTGAATCTACAATGGCATCCCAAGCAAGTGCTGCAGATTTCTTAGATAATTGTGCTGTATTTGCGATAGATTCTATTAATTGTGTTCTGTTCATATTAGCCCCTATTGTATAAAAAAATTATTCTTTGTCCAACCATTTTATCAAAAACATTATCACTAGTAGATTAAAAAACTAATTAATCACTGTAATGAAATTAATTCACCGGAATTTACATCAATCGCAACGCTCAAAGGATTAGCTTAACGCTAGCAGAATCTCCATTGCTAATTTTTTAAAAGTGAAGCATCTTTATACCAATCTTAATGGAAACAGTCAAGTCAAGTTGGATTAATGTCTTCTGTCTTCTTCACTTGCCTGAGATTTCTGCTTACGCTTATTGCTTAAAGGTGTTTTTACACTTTCCATTTCAGGATGATTTTTTTTGCCCTTTTTTGGCTTAGGTGCCTCTTGTAAGGCGAGAGATAACACTTCATCGATCCATCTGACAGGATGAATATCCAAACCTTTTTTGATATTTTTCGGTATTTCTTTTAAATCACGCTCGTTTTCCTTAGGAATAATCACATGTTTAATACCAGCCCTAAGAGCAGCGAGTAATTTTTCTTTTAAACCACCTATAGGTAATACCTCGCCACGTAAAGTGATTTCCCCTGTCATGGCAACATCAGCACGCACAGGTATTTTTGTTAATGCTGAGACTAATGCGGTACACATGCTTATTCCAGCACTCGGACCGTCTTTAGGTGTAGCACCCTCGGGAACATGAACGTGAATATCAAATTTTTCATAAAAATTAAATTCTATTCCGAGCATATCACAACGACTCCGCACACAAGTCATGGCTGCTTTAATAGATTCCTGCATGATCTCACCTAATTGACCAGTATAAGAGGTATTTCCCTTACCTTTGACCGCCACGGTTTCAATGGTTAATAATTCACCACCCACTTCGGTCCATGCAAGTCCATTAACTTGCCCAATGCGATTTTCTTGCTCAGCCAAACCAAAACGGAATTTCTTCACGCCTAAATATTTTTCAATATTATTATGATTGACTAAGGCTTTGGCTTTTTTATCTTTATTTTTTTCGACATGTTCCTTAACCACTTTACGACAAATCGTTGCGATTTCTCTTTGTAAATTTCGCACCCCTGCTTCTCGAGTATAATAGCGCACAACATCACGTAAGGCTGACTCACTGATGCGAATCTCATCCTTTCTAAGGCCATTTTGAATAATTTCTTTTGGAATTAAATGCTGTTCCGAAATATTAACTTTTTCATCTTCGGTATAGCCCGAAATGCGAATCACTTCCATACGATCAAGTAATGGTGGAGGAATATTCATGGAGTTGGCTGTAGCAATAAACATCACATCGGAAAGGTCATAATCAACTTCAAGGTAATGATCGTTAAATGCATGATTTTGCTCAGGATCCAAAACCTCTAGGAGTGCTGATGCTGGATCACCACGAAAATCCATGGCCATCTTATCTATTTCATCTAGCATAAATAACGGATTGCGAACCCCTACTTTAGCCAATTTTTGTAAAACTTTACCTGGCATAGAGCCGATATAAGTACGCCGGTGACCACGAATTTCAGCTTCATCACGTACACCACCTAGAGAAACACGCACGAACTTTCTGCCTGTTGCTCGAGCAATTGACTGGCCTAAGGAAGTTTTACCCACACCTGGAGGCCCAACTAAGCAAATAATCGGCCCCTTTAATTTTTTGACTCGACGTTGTACCGCCAAAAATTCGATAATGCGTTGTTTAATTTTTTCTAAACCATAATGATCTTCATCTAAAATCTTCATGGCATCTTTTAAATCAAAATGAATTTTACTTTTTTTCTTCCACGGAACTTGCAACATCCAATCTAAATAATTCCTGGAAACTGTCGCCTCAGCAGACATAGGAGACATCATTTTTAATTTATTTAATTCTTGCTTGGCTTTCGTTTTTGCTTCTTCACTCAGCCCAATCGTTTCGATTTTCTTTTCGATCTCTTCAATTTCATTGGGAGCATTTTCTAATTCCCCAAGTTCTTTTTGAATCGCCTTCATCTGTTCATTTAAATAATATTCCCTTTGACTTTTCTCCATTTGTCGTTTGACACGTCCACGAATACGGTTCTCAACTTGCAATAGATCGATTTCTGATTCTAATAATACTAAAATTCTTTCTAACCGCTCATTTAAATTAACTAATTCGAGTAGATGTTGTTTTTCTTCGAGCTTTACTGTTAGATGTGCTGCAATAGTATCGGCAACACGCTCAGAGTCATCTACTCCTGCCAGTGCGGTTAATATCTCTGGCGGAATTTTTTTATTCATTTTGACGTATTGCTCAAATTGGGTGATAACAGAACGCATTAAAATATCACTTTCTTTATCGAAAATGCCCACAGTCTCGAGCAATTCAACTTCTGCTGTTAATAATTCAGCTTCATCAAAAAATTCAATCACTTTAACGCGACGGTTCCCTTCTACCAATACTTTAACTGTACCATCAGGTAGTTTAAGCATTTGTAATATTGTCGCCATTGTACCGACTTCGAATAATTCCGTAGCTTTTGGATCATCATCAGCAGCATTTTTCTGTGTCACTAGTAAAATTTGCTTACCATTATTCATTGCGACTTCCAAAGCCTTAGTGGATTTGGTTCGTCCAACAAACAAAGGAATGACCATGTAGGGATATACG
>JBCDIY010000222.1:0-3266 GCA_038748435.1 Pseudomonadota bacterium
ATTTGTTTACTTTAGGAATTTATATTTTATCATTCAAAATAGAAAAAAATCCCTCGTAAAAATAAGGGAATCGAGCAATGAAAACGGATAGTTTCATTACGGAAAAAAGTGTAATTTTAGTCACCGGTTGCGCAGGATTTATCGGTGCTGCCATATGCCAAGCTTTATTGTCACAAAATGTTATGATCATTGGCATTGATAATCTAAATGATTATTATGATCCAAATTACAAAGCAGCTCGGCTAAAAGCTTTAAAACAAGCCGCTAACTTTATTTTCTACCAGGATGACATCGTCAATAATGCAGCGCTAGCTAAAATATTTGATCTACACAATATAACTCACGTTATCCATCTTGCAGCGCAAGCGGGGGTACGTTATTCCTTGGAAAATCCTGCAGCATATATTCAGAGTAACGTCGTCGGATTTGCGAATCTCATTGAAATATGCCGCCAAGTTAAAGTGAAGCATTTTGTTTACGCTTCGAGTAGCTCTGTTTACGGTGATAGCCAACAATTCCCTTATTCCACTCAAGCGAATGTCGATACGCCGATTAGCCTATATGCAGCGACGAAAAAATCCAACGAACTTATGGCTCATGCGTATGCGCATTTGTACCAACTTCCAGTGTGTGGATTACGTTTTTTCACGGTTTATGGACCTTGGGGAAGACCAGACATGGCGCCGATAAAATTCGCTAAAAAAATATGGGCAGGAGAGGAAATTGAAGTATTTAACCAAGGTTTAAATGAACGCGATTTTACTTATATCGATGATATTGTCAATGGAACTTTAAAAGTGTTTTTGCAGCCATCGCAAAATCAAGTTCCTTATCAGTTATTTAATATTGGTTATGGACAACCGATTAAGATTTTGTATTTTATTGAATTATTGGCTCACGCCCTCGGAAAATCCGTGCAAAAAAAATTATTGCCAAGGCAACCCGGTGATGTGGTAAAAACTTGGGCAGAAATCGATGCATTAAAAAAAGCGGTTAATTATTCACCTGAAACTTCAATTGAAGAAGGTATCCTGCGGTTTGCTCATTGGTTCAAAGACAATCATGCTTTGTTAATTTAAATCATCGCCATTAAGTAGTCAATATGTTAATAAAAGTCTTACTAGTGTTAAGTTGTATATTAGGGCTATTTAAAAGTGTCCGCTATTTTACAAAATTAGAAGCCTCACAAATTCCTCTATTTACAGTTTCCTCGCTTGGTATCTTACTCTATCTTTCCAGCTTAATCGGCATGTTAAGCATTGCAACTTTTCTATTTGTTGTATTGGGTTTCACGGCATTATGTATATACACTGTTTTTTGGCTTGCTTGGGGTAGGAAGTATGTTGCTTTTTTAAGTCGGGTAGAGTGGTTGTATATTTTGTTTTTTTTGATGGTAGCTTATATCGTCAGTGACGTTTATTTTTATCGTTGGGATGAATTTTCGTTTTGGGGAACAGTATCACATTATATTTATATGACTGATCAGTTGCCAAATCACATCACGCCAATTGGATATAAAGATTATCCTTTGGGTGCTGCAGTTTTCCATTATTTTGTTTATACAGTGATGCGTGGTTTTTCTGAGCCTAATGCCTATTTTGCGCAAGATATTTTACTGTTTACGCCATTATTTTGTTTTTTCAATAAAAAAAGTTTTAGTCATGGCTTGATTTTTTTTCTACTAAGTATCGTTATTTTAGCTTGTTATGAAAAATCTATTTTCCATCTAATGTACGTCGATTATCTATTAGTGACATTTTTTGCTGGAATAATGACAATTTATTTTAGTGGAAAACCAAGCTCAAAAACACTATTTGCCCTGCTACCTGGTGTTGTTTTCTTGGTCCTGATTAAACAGGTAGGATTATATTTGGCACAACTAGCTTTGGTAGTTATTTTGTTTGATATGCTTTATCGACAAATTGCTGAAAGAAAAATCTGCATCAGGTTGTTAGCATCATGGGGCTTGATATTGCTAATCACCCTAGGTATCCATGCGAGCTGGGTAAATCATTATCAGTTCATGCAGGTTACTCGAACATTCTCAACCTCTGGTTTGACTGTGAAAAAAACTATACAGGAATTAGAGGGTAAGACCCAGCGTGATAGATTGATAATGAACACATTCGCTAAAAAATTCATTTACGCAGGAAAAAATTTAGATCGATTACATATTAGTGTACTCGGTGTATTGGTTTTGTTGTTAATGTTACAGGCATGTTTTTTATATTATTATCCGCAGCGTATACGCTGGTTGCTAATATTTTTACTAGTTGATTTTGGTATTCTGATTTTCGAATTTGGCTTACTAATGCTGTATCTCAATGCTTTTCATAGTGCCGAAGCTATTGTAAGTGCTTCGTTTGGCCGATATTCTAGAATCGGTACAGGCATTGGTTTATTGACGATGCTTGGTATTTTCCAGGCAAATATGTCAGATAGTGGTTTTCACTTACAACCGCGTTTCGTTTATGTGATTGCTATCAGCTTATTTTGTTTCTTAATGCTCATTCGACCTGTAGGTATGCATCCGGTAAGACAAGCCTTAATGAAAAGCTTGTCACAATATTCAGTTGATAAAAAAATCAAACAGTTGTCTTTACATAGCAAAGTATTTTTGTTGTCCTCTGGGACTAACTTCAATGCAATCAAAGCAGAGTTAATATTGCATTATCAGTATTTTCCGCGCATCACCAATAGTTGTGTAAATGTAACTTTACCCTCCATGGATAGTAATAAACAAGATTGTCGATTGTCAGTCAAGGAATTTAGCAAAATCTTGGCAAAAAACCAATATTTATTTGTTTACCATTTGAATCATGATCGACTCAAGGCATTTAGTAAGTTTTTTCATACACCGTTACAAAATAATCAATTGTATAAATTAGACTTTCCTAGGCTAGAGGCAGTGAATACTTAAGGAGTATATAGTAAAACTTAGCAGTCATATTTATTTAAGTCTAAGTTTCAACTTAAGGCGTATTTTTTCCAAACCATCTAGCCCGGTGGCCAAATCATTTGTCTGCCACCTAACAAATGTAAATGGATGTGGTAAACTTCCTGGCCGCCATCGCGGTTACAGTTAAAAACTAGTCGGTAACCGTTTTCTGTAAGTTTGGCTTGTTGTGCCAGTTGTTTGGCAGTGACAATCATTTTACCAATTAATTCATGCTGCGAACTATCTAGATCATTGATTGTACTGATATGCTGTTTGGGGATGATTAATTGGTGTATCGGCGCTTGCGGATTAATGTCGTTAAAAGCAA
>JBCDIY010000223.1:0-3238 GCA_038748435.1 Pseudomonadota bacterium
TCCCTGAAGCAGACGGTTTGTTAAAATCCTTGCCCTTTTCTGCTGAAAATCTCTAACAAATCGTGGATTCTATGAGTTGGTCAAAATTCGTGGGGATTCCTCAGAGCGTAGTGCAATTTCGGAAGAATTTAAACGAATAATATTCTTCCCTTTGATTGCCCGGTGTTTCGCTACGCTGCACACCGGCTACGCTTGCTATCCGTCATCTTGTAGTACAGTATTACAGTAACGATAACAGGCTTATTACAAAAGACCTAAAATTTGATACATCTGAAGCAGCAAATCAACACGATGAATGCAATATTCAGCTATTTCAAGATAAAGTCATTGATTATTCATGTAAAAAAGATTAATACTTGACTTAACTACGCTTGCAGTATAATTTGTTGATTTAAAATCATATTTCAATACGATGAAGCAAGTTTTATTAATCCTCACGCTAATTATTACGCTTATTGCCGCAAATATTGAACTCGATATTTATGTGCCTGCGCTACCGCAAATGCTGCACTACTTTGCTACCACAAGTGGTCGATTACAATGGATTATTAGTATTAACTTTATTAGCATTGCTATCAGCAGCTTGTTTTATGGGCCTCTATCTGATCACTACGGTCGTAAAAAAATCATGCTGGTTGGTCTGATTATTTTTGTGATAAGTAGCTTGGGTTGTGTTTTAGCCCATAGTTTAGCAACGCTTATTTTCTGGCGTTTTTTTCAAGGTATCGGTAGCAGTGCGCCTGTGGTTGCTGGTTTTGCTGCAATGGCAGAAATTTATACAGGCAAAAAAGCTGCACAATTGATTTCGATCGGTAATAGTGTCATTACTGGCAGTATGGCGGCAGCACCGATTATCGGTAATTTCCTGACGATTTATTTTGATTGGCGGGCTAATTTTACTTTTATTTTTATATTAGCAGTCCTGGCTTTAATCATGGTACAGCTTTTTTTTCAAGATACACATGTTGGGAAGCCCAATGATAGATTAAATTTTAAATCGATTAGCAGAGCTTATGTTGATTTAATCAAAAATAAAAGATTTCTAGTTCTCGGCACTATCCCTTGTTTATTATATGCTGGCATGATCGTTTATATCTCTAATTTATCACTTTTATTCGTTAATTACTTAGGCGTGACCCAAGCAGATGTCGGTTATTATCAAGCGGTAATTATGTTTACCTTTCTAATTTTTAGCTTTATTACTGTTTTTTTACTTCACCGCTTTACAACACAAACTGCGCAAACTTTAGGTTTATTCGTCGTTTTTATCGCCAGTTTACTATTACTTGTCTTAGATTGGTTTTGGGCTAATGATGCAAAAGTAATTACTATAATCATGTCGATTTATCAAGCAGGTTCTGCGATTGCATTAGGACCATTTATGTCGGAGGCATTGAATACCCACCCTCAACGCCGCGGTACTGCTTCGGCTTTGTTAGGTGGGTTACGCCTGACATTTGCCTCTATCGTCGTCGCCATTGCTGGGTATTTATTTGACGGCAGCCTGACACCGATTGCAATGATTATATTTATTTTAATGGCGGTAAATATGTTGCTTTATGGGGGGTTGAGAAGATCAGAGTAACGGTTAAGCGTGAGCGTTGGGCTTCGCTGTGCAGCTCAACCCAACCTACAAAAAATTGTAAATTCTAACTCACTGCCGATTCTTTTTTCTTCGCTTTCGGAATATATAAGTCGGTAACTGTGCCTTCGAATACTTCCGTTGCCATGGCAATGGTTTCTGAAACTGTGGGGTGTGGATGAATCGTCAGTGCAATATCTTCGGCATCACAACCCATTTCAATAGCTAAGGCCAACTCAGAGATTAAATCACCCGCATTTGAGCCGACAATTCCAGCGCCAATGACACGATTGGTTTTCGGATTAAAAAGAATTTTGGTCATGCCTTCATCACGCCCCATAGCTAAAGAACGACCACTCGCAGCCCATGGAAATACCCCTTTGCCATACTCAATACCTTCGATTTTTGCTTGAGTTTCGGTTACACCAGCCCAAGCGATTTCTGGATCGGTATAAGCCACTGAAGGAATAACTTTAGGTTCAAAATAATGTTTTTTACCAGCAATAACTTCGGCAGCAACGCGGCCTTCAGCAACTGATTTATGTGCTAACATTGGGTTACCGACAACATCACCAATGGCAAAGATATGTGGTACGTTAGTGCGCATTTGCTTATCGACTTCAATAAAACCACGCTCTGTGACTTTAACACCGGCTTTTTCTGCGGCAATCTTCGCACCATTAGGCACACGCCCAACTGAAACTAAAACCCGATCAAAGCGCATTGGCTTTTCTGGAGCTTTATTGCCTTCCATCGTCACGTAAATACCATCTTTTTTCGCTTCAACCTTGGTGACTTTGGTTTTTAACCAAATATTCTCAAACTGTTTACTAAAGCGTTTATGTAATGGCTTAACGATATCAGCATCAGCACCCGGCATAAGTTGATCCATTAATTCCACCATATGAATACGTGCACCTAAAGCACGATAAACCGTTGCCATTTCACAACCAATAATACCACCACCAATCGCTAACAAATCACCTTCAATTTGTTCTAATTCCAACGCACCGGTTGAATCCATAATACGTGGATCTTCAGGAATAAACGGTAATTTAACCGGTAAAGAGCCCACAGCAATAATGGCATTTTCAAATTCTATATGTGTTTCTTCTTTTTCGCCTTTGACTTTTAGGGTATTAGAGCCAGTAAATTCACCATAACCGTGAACAATCTCCACTTTACGTTGCTTGGCCAACATTTTTAAACCGCCAGTTAAGCGATTGACGACCTTATTTTTCCAATCGCGAACTTTAACATTGTTTATTTTAGGTTTGCTAAATTCGATGCCATGTTGCGAGATAAATTCAGCTTCTTCAATAATTTTTGCCGCGTGTAATAATGCCTTAGAAGGAATACAGCCAACATTCAGACAAACACCACCGATATCTGGGTAACGCTCGACTAATATTACCGATTTGCCGAGATCAGCTGCACGATAAGCTGCGGTATAACCACCAGGACCACTTCCTAAAACAACCACTTGGGTTTGCATATTTGCCATAAAAATACCTTAAAAGTAAGTAAGTTAAAAAAAATTGTTAGAGTAATTTGTTAAATTCAGTTTCTGTATTTGAATATAGCCCCTATTTTATACTTTGTTGCAATTTTTCTCAAAGGGGTTTTTCTATTTAGGCAACAATGGTCTTTTTTCAA
>JBCDIY010000224.1:0-3228 GCA_038748435.1 Pseudomonadota bacterium
ATTGTTTATCCACGCAAAAAATTGTTAAAGCTTGGATTAAATATAAGCAACATGAAAAAGAGCCGATTAAATTACAACCAACACTATACAACTTTTTTTTACACTATAAATATTTTAAGGCTAAAAAGCGCAAACGTGTTGCAAATAATGCAGAACAACGTGAGAAAATTAATAAAAAGGCAGTAAAAATTTATCATGTGTTAGCAAAAACCTTATAGATAAGCTTAGCTAATCAATTTCACCTTTATCCCCACTTCCAACAGCGGCCACTCGGTAATTTTGATGTAATTCGGTACTCTCTGGTGATCTTGAAAACGAATACGTTGCCAGCGCATACCCAAAAAAATGGTTGGTTGCGAACGAGTTTGTGGTGCGAGTAAATACATAAACCGTCCAGCAACGGTGTAAACATCGAGTTGGGTTAAATTAGGGATGACAGTAAAAGCAGTCATATTAAATGCCAATTGATGGCTAAAGTTATAAATGAAGCCACTGCCAAAACGTACCGTAGAAGCATCAAAATCTCGCTGAGTGCGGATGCCAGGACTAGTCAAGCTAGAACGAAAATTTAATAGCGTCCATTCGACTGCCGGGTAAATAATTAATCTTTGTGTTGCATGTGGGTAAAAATACGCGATGCCAATGCGTGCCAAATCAAAATTATAACGCGTCCGCACGTTGGCGCCGGCTGGGAAAGTTGTTGCATGGGTAAGCGTCAGTTGTGTAACTCTGCTGTGGCCACTTTGCCTATCAAACTGATAACCACCATAAAGCTTAAATTGATTTACGTGCCAGGCTAGCATCAAATTGTAAATATTAGTACGGTCAACGCCGAGCTGATTTAAATAGGGTCGACGTGGTGATGTCGTGCCGGGCCCACCACCTGCAGGAATCTGGCTAAAGCCGCGAGTTTTACCATAATTGTACCAAAATAAAAAATTTAAACTGGATTGATAATGAGGGGCTGCGTATGTAGTTAATGCAAATAAGCCAAAAAAAACTATTGCAGTCCTTGTGAGCCGCATAAAATGTCCTTTTTGTTTTCAATTAAGATCCATCTTAAGTTGTCTAATCTAATCAGTTTAGTAAAGATTAACAGTTAAGCAACATTTTTCTAACTCAATCGGCAGTCTAGGCTTATAAATATACCGACAAAAATTATTAAGCCGATCCAATGGTTATTTATAAATGCTTGCAAGCAATCTTTGCGAGACCGATGGTGAATTAATTTCATCTGTTCAGCAACCATGAGCATAGCCAAGAAGGTTGCGAGATAAAAATAATGATGTAATTGCATTATCCATGCAACACAGAGTAATAAGCTCAAAAATAATACTTCTAGAAAAAAAATAATAAGCCGATCATAATGACCAAATAAAATTGCCGTCGACTTTACACCGATAAGCATATCATCCTCTTTATCCACCATGGCATACATAGTGTCATAGGCAATCGTCCAGCAGCAAGCACTGAAAAACAATAGCCAGGCAACAGCGGGTACATGATTTTGTATAGCAGCATATGCCATGGGAATGCCCCATGACATTGCTAGGCCCAATACTGTCTGGGGTAAATGAGTGATGCGTTTGAGAAAGGGATAAATGATAGTCAAGCCAGCGCCAATGAAAGCTAGAAAAATTGTCAAGCGATTTAATTGTAAAACTAAAATAAAAGCGCAGAGTAATAATAACGCAAAAATAACGATGGCTTCTTTACTAGAAACGCGTCCCGAAGTCAGAGGGCGATTTTGCGTACGTTTAACGTGTTTATCAATATCTTTATCTGCTAAGTCATTGATAATACAACCCAGGGATCGCATGATAACCGTACCAGTTATAAAAATTAACGTGATTTTAATACTAGGATCGCCATTGCTCGCCAGCCAAATTGCCCATAGAGTTGGCCATAGTAGTAGAAAAATACCAATGGGCTTATTTAAGCGGATTAATTCGAGATAATTTTTTAACTTGAAATACATATTGGTTTATAATTTAGCTTGAATAATCTCCTATTTTACAACAAAAAACAGCAGACATCAGTACAACCAGGAAGTTAAAATCATGTCTCGCAAACAAAGATAAAATTGTGTATGATAAGCAAATACTAAGTCATTGTATGTTTTAAGGAACCAAACCAATGAGTCAAGATTTTTTATTTACTTCGGAATCTGTCTCGGAAGGCCACCCAGATAAAATGGCGGATCAAATTTCTGATGCAATTTTAGATGCCATCCTGCAGCAAGATCACGTTGCTAGAGTCGCTTGTGAAACCTTTGTTAAAACCGGCATGATCGTTGTCGGTGGTGAAATCACTACTTCTGCTTGGGTTGATGTTGATTCTCTCGCGCGCGAAGTTGTCAAAGATATTGGCTATAACAGTTCTAGTTTGGGTTTTGATTATGCTTCTTGCGCTGTTATGTCGGCCATTGGTAAACAATCGGGTGATATTGCCCAAGGTGTGGATGCCGATGCTGATAAGCAACAAGGAGCGGGCGATCAAGGTTTGATGTTCGGATATGCCACCGATGAAACTGATGTGCTTATGCCTGCGCCTATCACTTACGCGCACCGATTAATGCAAAGACAAGCACAAATTCGTAAAGCTAAACACATCGATTGGCTAGGCCCAGATGCAAAAAGCCAAGTAACCATGCGTTACGAAGCCAATCAACCGACAACGGTTGATACGGTCGTTTTATCAACGCAACATCAAGAACATATTGAGCATAAGCAAATCCAAGAAGTTGTCATGGAAGAAATTATCAAACCCACTTTTCCATCCGGCTTACTCACCAAAGACACTAAATATTTCATTAATCCAACTGGACGTTTCGTATTAGGGGGCCCATTAGCAGATTGTGGATTAACCGGTAGAAAGATTATCGTCGATACTTATGGCGGTATGGCACGTCATGGCGGTGGGTGTTTCTCTGGAAAAGATCCTTCTAAAGTGGATCGCTCAGCAGCCTATGCGGCACGTTATGTGGCAAAAAACATCGTTGCGGCTGGTCTTGCTAAACGTATCGAAATTCAAATCTCTTACGCCATTGGTGTTGCTGAACCTACCTCTATCGGTATTGAAACTTTTGGTACAGGTAAATTGCCCAACGCAGAAATTATTAAATTGATCCGCCAACATTTCGACTTACGCCCTAGGGGAATTATTGAAATGTTAAATTTATTACGACCCATCTATAGAGAAACGGCAGCATACGGCCACTTTGGTCGA
>JBCDIY010000225.1:0-3215 GCA_038748435.1 Pseudomonadota bacterium
CCGCATGAAAATATAGTGAGCCTGCATTCCGGCTTGACCGCAAAACAACGCTGTCAAGCATTTTTACAAGCACAAACTGGCGCAGCAAAATTAATTATTGGGACGCGCTCAGCGATTTTCACTAGTATGCCTAATCTCGGTATAATTATTATCGATGAAGAACACGACGCTTCTTTTAAACAGCAAGATGGTTTGCGTTATCATGCGCGCGACATCGCGATTATGCGTGCACAATATTTAAAAATTCAGATTATTCTTGGCAGTGCTTCACCATCCTTAGAAACTTACGCTAATGTTGCTCATGGTAAATATCAATGTTTAAGCTTGCCGCATAGAGCCACTCAAGCCAAATTACCGCAAATGCATTTGATCGATACAAATCACCAAGCGACTACAGCAGGACTTTCCTCTCCTCTGATTAATGAAATTAAAAAAACTTTAACAAAGGAACAACAAATCTTATTGTTTTTAAACCGTCGTGGTTTTGCGCCAACTCTATATTGCAATTCTTGTGGTTTTATTGCTGAATGTCGGCGTTGTGATGCTAAATTGATTTATCATAAAACCAAAAATAAATTAATTTGCCACCATTGTTTAGCGCAACACAATGTTCTTGAAATCTGCCCACAGTGCCAACTCACAAGTTTAATTCCATTGAGTTTTGGCACTCAACGCATTGAAGAAAGTTTAAAAAAACATTTTCCTGAGTATGATATTTTACGTATTGATAAAGATGTCATGCGTTCACAGCAAGACTGGGACAAATTAATAAACCAACTCGAGGCAGGCAAGCCTTGTATTATGATAGGCACACAAATGCTTGCTAAAGGACATCATTTTCCTAATATTGCCTTAGTTGGTATCTTAGATTGTGATTATGGATTTTATGCTGCCGACTTGCGTGCTTCTGAGCGCATGGGACAGTTGGTATTACAAGTAGCTGGCAGAGCTGGCCGTGGCGAAGTCCCCGGGATAGTGCTGATTCAAACCAATATGCCGGAAAACCCTTTATGGCAACCTTTATTAGCGCATGATTACGATGCTTTTGCTAAAATTCTTTTGCAACAACGTCAACAACATCATTTACCACCTTATAGCTATCACGCACTATTACGCGTAGAAGCAAAGCGTACAGACAAAATTAAAGAGTTTTTTGCGAAATTATTGCACCAATGTGAAAAACTGACGAACATCACACTACTCGGCCCGATTGATGCTTTGATGGCCAAAAAAGCCGGCTTTTTTCGCAGCCAATTGTTATTGCAAGCCGATAATCGTAAATATTTACAAAACTATTTAGAGCATTTTACCAAAATGATTTTAACGATTAAAATAGCAAAAGAAGTGCGTTGGCACATTGATATTGACCCGCAGGATTTTTATTGATTGTTGCATAATTAAAGTTTTGTTTGTTGTGCCTTCTATTTAAGATAAATTTCATAGATGTAGGCACAACAATCTGCGTCCCTCGCTTTTTTAAGAGGTGTTGTTGCAAAAATAGGATATTATTTGTTCTACCTTCTATTTATATTGAGTTTGATTGTTTTTGGTGCAACAATCTTCGTCCCTCCCTTTTTTAAAAGGGAGGATAGGTGGGATTTTTTTGTTCTGTAAATATGCCATCTGAACAACATAATATTGACAAATCTCCCCTAACCCCTCTTTTGAAAAAAGAGGGGCATGGCCATGCATGGAATGATGCAACAATCTATGTCCCGCAGACAAAAGAATTTTTAAGGAAAAAAAATGAACCTAACGCAATATGTCCGTTTCAAAAAAAAATATATACTACAAGTTTGTATTGCTTTCTTTTTTATGTTTGCCGCATTACTTGCATTAGGCACATTAACCGAAACTTTACTGTTAAGTGCTATTGGTGCTTGCTCTCTCGGTTCTAGTGTAACTACTGCTTTCATTACGCCGACATCACCAACATCGCATCCAGTGAATGCAATTGGCGGTTATATTATCGGTATGTGCGTCGGTTTTTTATGCTTTTACGGTGACTACTTCACCAGAGATTTATTTCCCCTAGTTAACTTTATCAACATTGATGGTGCCTTTGGTGCATTAGCGATAAGCTTATCGTTAGTTATTATGGCAATTTTGAAGTTAGAGCATCCACCAGCCGCAGGCTTTGCATTAGGTTTAGTTTTAGAACATTGGGACCATTATACGATTATCATTGTCATAACCTTTGTATTAATGCTGACTGTGATCAAACGTTTGTTATTGCCTTGGTTGGATAAATAGTTGAATAATTTGTAACAAAACCAATGCTATATTTTTTGCGTAGGTTGGGCTTCGCTATTGCTCAACCCAACCTAGACCAACCGACAAGAGAATACTAATATAATCGGTAATTTGATACAATAGAGCAATATCGTTGGGCTCAACCCAACCTACATAGTTACGATTTCTCAGGTGGAATTATGCGTTACATTTTACTGTTATTATGTGGTTTTTGTGCCTTCGCTAATGCTTATAATCAATCTTATGTCTCCGTCAATGACATAAAAAAATCACCCTATGTAACTAAAGTTAAGCGAACTGCGCACCAGCAATTGCGCACTTACCACTATAGCGATCAGGCTAAATCAGCTTGGTTTAAAAATTGTTTACGCGCTAAAAGCAATCCCCAAGTGAGCCAATATGCATTTTCTTATTGTCAATGCGGTTGGCAAGGAATTACCCATAATATTCCACCAAGCATGTTTACCACAAACAATGCTGCTCAGATAAAACGCCGTAATACTTTGTTAAAAGTGATTACCCAAGAATGTGTTGTGAAAATTCTATCTGCAAAGCAGACGAAGTAAAAAGCATAATAGTTTCCCTGAATACCTCCGTGTTGCATGAATTGAGGTGCTTATCTCTGCTTAAGTGACGTTGTAGCATAGACCAACGACTGACAAAAATTGTTTTTTTTATTAAACAACACAAGGGAATGATTCATTGATTCAATACAGCAGTTTCTTTATCCGTATTTTTTACTTAATAATACTTTACTTAAAGTAAAAAAAATGTGATAATCGCGGCATCTTCGATTAGAATATAATGTAGAGTGTGCTATGCCAAATCCAAGTATACCGAAAAAATTTGCCGACATAACTGAATTCTCAAATCAACTCCTACTTATTCTTATTTTTTCATCATTAGCGTTTGCAACTAAAACTTCTGAAGAAATCGATAGTGAGTTACCGATTATTTTTTTC
>JBCDIY010000226.1:0-3205 GCA_038748435.1 Pseudomonadota bacterium
GCAAAAAATGGTGTAAAATATGCAGAAGTACATGCTGAGGCATTAACACAGGCTCTCCAACGAAACATCTATATAAAAATAGAGGTAGCTAAAATGTTAGCAGAGGCTATCAAAGAATTACGTGAATCTACAGACAAATGTATACAAGAATGGCGAGAAGAGTCACGCCGAGACCGCCTAAAATTTGAAGCAGATATGAAAAAAATAGAGCTAGAAGCCAAAGAAAAAGAAATACAATTTACCAAAGAGCTGCATGAAATTAAATTAGATTTAAAATCCGAGATCCAGCAAACTGAGCAACGTGTAGTTAAGCAATTAACGCTGAATATGGGCATCATGATGGGCTTGCTGACAATTTTCTCGACGACCATGCATATTTTTTTCTAACATTTGTACTATTCAGTGAATCAAAGTTAAATGGACCGCAAATTTAAATTACATTCCCCTTTTAAACCTGCTGGTGATCAGCCGCAAGCGATTAAACAGTTAGTCACTGGCTTAAAAGATGGATTATTTCATCAAACCCTTTTAGGGGTTACCGGTTCGGGTAAAACTTTCACTATGGCGCATGTGATCGAAACCATGCAGCGGCCAACAATTATTCTAGCACCGAATAAAACTTTAGCGGCACAATTGTATGGTGAGATGAAAGAATTTTTCCCAAAAAATGCAGTCGAATATTTTGTCTCTTACTATGATTATTACCAACCCGAAGCTTATGTACCATCCTCTGATACCTATATAGAAAAAGATGCCTCGATTAATGAGCATATCGAGCAAATGCGCTTGTCTTCCACCAAAGCTTTATTTGAACGTCAAGATGTAATTATCGTCGCAACAGTTTCCGCCATTTACGGTTTAGGTGATCCACAGTCTTATTTAGGTATGGTACTACATATGGAGCGGGGTAATATCATCGATCAGCGTATGATTCTACGCCGTTTAGCTGAGTTACAGTATAAGCGTAATGATATGGATTTTCGTCGCGGTACTTATCGTTCCCGAGGCGATGTCATCGATATTTTTCCTGCAGACTCCGAACGCGAGGCAGTGCGAGTAGAATTATTCGATAATGAAATTGAAAACCTTTATTATTTTGATCCGCTTACTGGAGAATTACTAAATAAAGTCCCACGCTTGACTATTTATCCGAAAACTCATTACGTGACACCTAGAGAAAGAATTTTAAAAACAATCGATGAAGTCAAAATTGAATTGAAAGAACGCTTAGAGCAATTAAATCAAGCACATAAATTGTTAGAGGCACAACGTTTACAACAACGCACGCAATTTGATATCGAAATGATGTTAGAACTTGGTTATTGCACTGGCATTGAAAATTATTCTCGTTATCTGTCAGGCCGTGAAGCAGGACAACCACCACCAACTTTATTTGAATATTTACCCAAAAATGCGATGTTAATTATCGATGAATCGCATGTGACTGTGCCACAATTAGGGGCGATGTATAAAGGTGACCGCTCACGTAAAGAAACCTTAGTAGATTATGGTTTTCGATTGCCGTCTGCCTTGGATAATCGACCATTACGCTTTGAAGAATTTGAAAACCTCATGCCACAAGCAGTTTATGTTTCTGCAACACCGGGTAATTATGAAAAAGAGCATGCAGATCAAGTTGCCGAGCAAGTGGTGCGACCGACTGGTTTAATTGATCCGGAAATTGAAGTTCGATCAGCAAAATCACAAGTCGATGATTTACTCTCAGAGATTCATTTGCGTGTGCAGCAACAAGAACGCGTACTTGTTACCACACTCACCAAAAGGATGGCAGAAGATTTAACTGAATATTTGCATGAGCACCATGTTAAAGTGCGTTATTTACATTCGGACATTGATACCGTTGAACGCGTGGAAATTATCCGCGATTTACGTGCTGGTGTTTTCGATGTCCTAGTGGGAATTAACTTATTGCGCGAAGGCCTAGACATGCCAGAAGTATCCTTGGTGGCAATCTTAGATGCCGATAAAGAAGGATTTTTACGTGCTGATCGTTCATTGATTCAAACTATCGGTAGGGCAGCGCGCAATGTGCATGGCAAGGCAATTATGTATGCCGATAGAATTACCGGCTCTATGCAGCGCGCAATGGAAGAAACTGAGCGTCGTCGTGCCAAACAAATGGCATTTAACAAAAAGCATCATATTCAACCGAAAACCATTAAGAAAAAAATCACCGATATTATGGAAGGCGCTTATGCTAAATCCACCGCCGATAGGCGTTATAGCAAAGTAGCAGAACAACAAGCCAAGTATGAAAACGTTCCGGTAAAAAACCTCGCCAAACAATTAAAACAATTGCGTAAGCAAATGTTAGAACACGCCAAAAATTTAGAGTTTGAAGCTGCAGCAAATATCCGCGACCAAATCAAACATTTAGAAAATAATGTCTTAGGAATTGATGGTCAGTAATTTATTTTTTTACTAAATGAAAAAAATAGCCTTCCTTGTTTAACAGATTATCTTTGACTAAATAGACTTTTTCCATTGTTAATTAAATTTAAGATAAATTTTTTGTCTTAAGGTGCAGTAATCTACGTTCCTCCCTTTTTTCAAAGGCGTTATTGCGTAAATAGGATCTGTCATCCCCGCGAAGGCGGGGATCCAGGAGAATCTATGAAATAGTGAGTTTTTTCGTACAATCCATCCTTGGCACCGACCTGGATTCCGGACATTTTTTGCCTTCCATGGCAAAAAATTCCGGAATGACAAGAACAAATTGGTTATGTATTGATTTACGCAACAACGCCTTTGAAAAAAGGGGGGGAATGGTTTTGTATTAAATGAGGCGATAAGTTTTTTGGAAAAAGGAGAGGAATGGTTTTGTATTGAATGACGCAACAAGGCTTTTAGGAAAGAGGAGAATAGCTCTGCGTTGAATGATACGACGTCGTTTTTATTTATTGGTGCGATACGCTAGGTTCCTCCCTTTTATAAAAGGGAGGACAGGAGGGATTTTTTTGTTGTGTTGAAATGTGTTTAGGATGACCTATTGACAAATCCCCCCTAACCCCCCTTTTGAAAAAAGGGGGGGAATGGTTTTGAATTAAATGAGTCGACAAGGTTTTTGGAAAAGTAGGGGGAGATGCATTTTGAATGCTAAATCCAAGGATATTATTTAAAAAGAGAGAGCAGCGAACATAAAGCATGAACAATCTTAAAAAATATTTAAAACAAAATTCTCGGC
>JBCDIY010000227.1:0-3188 GCA_038748435.1 Pseudomonadota bacterium
CTTTGGCAAACGTAGTTAATGCATTAAGCCTTGATTTCGCTCAGAGCGCTAGCGAAATCAAGGCTTAATGCATTAACTACGTTTGCCAAAGCCCCTTTCTCATGGCAAAATAAATCAAAGTTTCATCCATCATCTATACCTCAAAGTATAGCGATTGAATTGAGGCAACTCAGAGTTATTTTAAATTAAAAAAGGGAAAGTTATGCCATATGTATTTGCTATTTTTTATGTTTTAGTTGCAGGCGTCATCAACGGCTCATTCGCCTTACCGACTAAAAATGTTAAACATTGGAGTTTTGAGAATATCTGGTTGAGTTATAGTTTCTGGGCTTTTTTATTATTGCCGTGGATATTTTTATTTATCATCGACGAGTCAGCTTTTCATTTCTACGCGACTATTCCAAGTTATGAATTATTTATTATTTTTATCGGTGGGATTGCCTTTGGCATTGGCATGGTTTGTTTTGCCGTTGCCCTAGATAAAATTGGTTTAGCACTAGGTTTTTTATTAAATATCGGCATTAGTACCGGTTTGGGTTTTTGTTTACCATTAATTTTCTTGCATACCCAAGAGGTTTTTACACCGTTTGGTTTATTTACTTTTATCGGCACAATACTGATCCTTTGTGGTTTATTAGTCGGCTTCAAAGCTGGCAAAATTCGTGATACTGAAATTATTCATGATCATTCAGCCAAAAAACAAAATAAATATTATTTAGGTGTATTGCTGGCAACGATCGCAGGTTTTGCCTCTGCAGGTGAAAACTTTACTTTCGCTGCGACGACGAATTTACAGCATATGGCATTAGCCGATGGCATCAGCGCCTTGGCTGCAGCAAATATTATTTGGCCGTTGTTTTTAACGTTTACCTTAATTCCTTACGCTGTCTATATGTTATTTTTACATAGGAAAAATGCTAGTTTTGTAAATTACAGACATAGTTCTTCAACAAAATATTCTTTTGCTGCATTTACTATGGCAATCTTTTGGTATGGTTCGTTAATTCTCTATAGTAAAGCTTCTTTGGTGATCGGGACTTTAGGCCCAATCGTTGGCTGGCCACTATTTATGGTATGCATTATTTTAACCTCAAATTATTGGGGTTGGCATCATAAAGAATGGTCACAATGCCCAATTCGAGCAAAACGTTTGGCTGCTAGAAGTGTCGTCTTACTGATTTTTGCCGTACTCGTATTGGGATTTAGCATCACCTTATCACATTAATTTAAAAGGTCATTATGGAAAATCGTTTTATTTCTATCAATAACTACGAGTGGTACTAAGTATGTGCGTCCATGCTGTCAATGCACCGAGACCTGTATTTAGCACCACCTTATTACATTAATTTAAGAGGTCATTATGGAAAATCGTTTTATTTCTATAGAAGCAGGTGGAACCAAATTTGTTTGTGCTCACGGGACGAATGCCGACGACATTCAAGATAGAGTTGTTATCCCTACCAAGCATCCTGAAGAAACTATTCCAGCTATTTTTCAATACATTTATAAAGTTGCCCAAAAACATACGATTGCTGGCATTGGGTTAGGTATTTTTGGGCCAATTGACTTAGATCCAAAATCTGCAACACATGGATTCATTACCACCACACCAAAAAAAGCATGGCAAAACTTCGACATGGTTGGACATTTTAAACACGAGTTCAATTTACCTGTGGGTTTTGAAGTGGATGTCAATGCCTCTGCACTGGGAGAACACCGCTGGGGTAGCGCACAAGGTTTAACAGATTTTATTTATGTCACTGTCGGCACCGGTATTGGCGGCGGCGCGATGGTCGGTGGTCAATTACTCCACGGGGCATTGCATGCAGAAATGGGGCATATTATGGTGCCACATCTGCCTGAAGATGAATTTGCTGGTGTTTGTGGCCACCATCAGGATTGTTTAGAAGGATTAGCTTCTGGCCCATCTATGTGTAAACGTTGGCAGGTCGACTCTGCATTGGAGATTCCTGAAGATCATCATGCTTGGGAATGGGAAGCACAATACTTAGCTTATGCTATGATGAATTACACTTTATGTCTGTCGCCACAACGCATCATTATCGGTGGTGGTGTGATGCGTCAAGATCATTTATTAGATCGGATTAAAATAAAAACCCAAGCATATCTTAACGAATACATTAAACACAAGAACTTAACCACAGAAATTGATCAATATATTGTAAGACCTGGTTTAAATGAAAATTCCGGCATTTGTGGTGGCATTGCCTTAGCACAAAATGCTTGGCGACAAGCACAGCAAAAAAGCCACGCAGCGATTGCAGCATCTTAGTAGGAGTAGCAACTGATGACTAATAACGAAATCGGCAAAATTTATCATAGACCCTGGGGTACCTATCAAACCCTAGCACTTAATCCTGGCTATCAGATTAAAATACTCACGGTAAATCCAAATGGACGTTTATCTTTACAACGCCATTTTAAACGCAGTGAGCATTGGGTTGTTGTTGCTGGTGCGCCAACAATCACTATTGATGCTGAAACTAAAGTTTATCGTGCCAATGAAAACGTATTTATTCCGATCGAGTCATTACATCGGATTGAAAACCTGACAGCTGAACCTTGTACTATTGTCGAAGTCCAAGTCGGCGATTATTTAGGTGAAGATGATATAGAACGCATCGACGATGTTTATGGGCGTGTCGTTTAAACAGCTTTTTCAATATTTCAGCGGGAAAAAAATTATATTTTCCCGCTGAAAATCAGTGACTTAGCCAATTGATTTAAAACTCAACCTCATTGAATCACCCTTGCTTATCATAGAAGTTTTAACTTCCGAATTCGGATAATTAGTCAAACTATACATTGCTTGCCATTTATTATTTCGACGATAAAGCGCAATTCTGCCATGACTAACAAGCGTACCTTTGACAGAATATTCTTGATTCAACATAATATAATAACTTTTTGCGTACGCAATACATCGTGGGGTATTAAATACTTTCCAAGTGAATATCTTTTTACCCTTTTCAAAATCGAAAGTTAGTGGACCATTAACATGACTAACACAACTATCTCCGGAAACAATTCTATATTGTGCATGAATACTCATATTAGTATTAGTTTTGTTGTTTAGAACAACGTTATATTGCGCACCAGGATATGCGGCATAAGCTGAAAAACTTAGCATGAATACTGTAGCAAACAATATAGCTTTAATTTTTTTC
>JBCDIY010000228.1:0-3158 GCA_038748435.1 Pseudomonadota bacterium
ATAATATGGGTAAAGTAGAATTTCCCCAACGAGTCTAAGCTTTCTGAAGTTTTTAGCTGATACAGTTTTTCCTGAAGCTGCATTAAATGCTCATAGGCTAGAGAATGAATTATTTTTTTATTGTGAAGGGCTGCATATTTGTCGGCAATGGGTAGAAATCTAGCTGGAGTTTTGTTTGGCTCATGGGTTTTTATTATAGGGGGGGGTTAACTGGCTCTTTTATTGGGATTGAATCTTTTTTTTCAGAGGAATTTTTTTCTTCATGACTAGATCCTTCTCCAGAGCAAGTAGTTTTAGCAGAAGATAAATTTATTTGTTCTTTTTTTCTTTCCTTTTTTTTCTCTTTTCTTTCTTTCCTTTTTGCTTCTCGCTGTGCAATTGCTGCTTTTTTGTCTAGATCACGCTGCATTTGTTTCTGTTTTTGATGTAAAACTATAGTTAACACTAAAAAGAATAGTGCCAATGAAATTCCAAATATGCCTTGGAGAAATCCATCATCGTGGTCTGTTTGTTCAGAAGATGGTGTAGTCTGTGCATCGACTACAGACAGTAGATAAAGATTAAATAAAAAACTTAAAGTATTTTTATCTAGTTTTATCAGATTAATGGAACTAGACTGAATAGCTGAAATTTTTGCTATGGTTTTTTGAGTTACAGGATATGGCATGATGTTAGCTTCCAAACAGATTAATCTATATGCAAAAAAAAATTCTCACAATATCAGTTTGTTATCATTTGATACAGATTATAACGCATTTTGATTTAAATATAAACAATTTTGTTTGCGCACCAAGATAATTGGTTAGCTTAATACTTGATATGACATGGTAAAGCAAGCTTTAACTATCTAGAATGGTTGATTCGGCTTATTTCTAAACAAATAAAATTGATGTCGAGTTCATAGTTAGCAATACAATTAACGTTTCACCATTAGCGTTACAACACTCGTGTAACGCCACTAGTGAAATTTTTCAATCAACAAGTAAGGTCGGATAAAAAATTTAGTGCATGAGTCACTCTAATATTTTCACCTGATAGATAATCTTTGCTGCCATTCATATAGATTTGCCAGGCTTGGCAATCAGGAAATTTATGCTTAAAGTATTTTAGCCCAGGACTGATGTCCTTAGCGCTGGATTTACATTCAATGGCAAAAATCGGTTTTTTATTTTCAGTGATTATAAAGTCAACTTCGCGACCATCAATGTCTCTAAAATAGCGTAATTCCAAATCGCGTGCCTTTGTATCTTGCTCATAGTGTATCCACTTTAATAAATGGCAAGCCAGCATATTTTCAAACCGTAGTGCATTCAATTTTACTAAAGACCAATCTGTATGATAATGTTTTTGTTCTTTAGTCACTGCGCGAATTAATGGTGAACCAAAAGGCGGTAGTAAAAAAATTGCATAAAGTCGAGTTAAAATTTTAATCCAATTAGTTACAGTTTTGTGACTTACTCCTAAGTCTTCTCTTAATGCATTGATAGATAGAGGTGACCCTACCAAGTCTGGTAAACGCAACATTAGTAATTCTAAATTGCCGACGTCACGTATAGCTTCTAAAGATAATAAATCTTCTTGAATTAATCGCTCTCTATATTCACGTGACCAACGCTTAGCTTCAATGTCAGAACCAGAAAAAAATGGTTCAGGAAATCCGCCTAATTGTAATAGTGTAGAAAAATCATCGCGTGATTTGAGTTTTAGTTCAGCAATAGAAAGAGGATGTAATCTTAAATAATGGTAACGTCCTTGTAGTGAATCACCACCTCTACGATAATAATCTAGCATGGCACTGCCAGTAACTAGTATTTGCTGTGAATTTCCAAATTTATCAAATATACCTTTTAAATAATTTCGCCAAGAAGAGTATTTGTGTATTTCATCGAATACCCACATTTTTGTATGGGGCAATTCTCGCTTTAGAATACGCTCTCTATTTTCACTAATGTCCCAATTTAAATAGCCTTTTTTAATTGGCGCAAGCAAATGCTTTGCCATCGTGGTTTTGCCTACTTGGCGTGGGCCACCGACAAAAACCATTTTTTTTTCAATATCTTGTTTTACTTGTGGAACTAAATAACGTTGCTTTAACATGTTATTAGTATACGAGTAATTTCACCCCTAGTCAAAATTACTCGCGAGTAATTTTGACTAGGGGTGAAATTACTCTTCAAAATTCATGGGGCTCAATCAGTACTGGGCGAATTCAAGCCTTTTAGATTTTAATTTTATATGATTAATTTGAATCTAATTTTTGCCTAACGCGTTTTAAAGCAGCGTTTATATAAGCCTTTTTAGCATCAATTGCTGCAGTTTGACTGTTATCACGAATGACGGCAGCTTTAGTTTGTGCTTTTTCCGCTTGTTTAGCTAATCTATTTTGTCGTGCTTGATATCGGGCTCGATATTGATCAGAGTGTAAAGTTTGATCCGCTGCATCAACCATTTCTATGCAATCCATTGGACAAGGTGCAACACATAATTCACAACCGGTGCATTCATTTTCAATGACCGTATGCATTAATTTTTTGGCACCGACGATAGCGTCGACAGGACATGCTTTAATGCATTTAGTGCAACCGATACATAAATCTTCATCGATAATTGCTAGTTGTTTTATTTGCGTGCGCTGCTGTACTTTTGGAATAGCAGCGTTAATATCTTCCTGACACAGTTCGCCGAGTTCTTTTAGTGTTGTGATTCCGCCAGGCTTACACAAATCAAGTGAGGCAGCTTTACTAACAATCGCATTTGCGTACGGCAAACATCCCTTATAACCACATTCTTCACATTGTGTTTGTGGTAATATCGCGTCGATTTGTTCGGCAGAAATATTAGTGCGTGATTTTGGCATCGTGTTTTAGATTTTCAATTTGTTGCGCTTCAATACGTTTTAATAATGGTTTAAATGGGTTGATAGTATGATTAAGTAATGGGCTTTTTACATCGTTCCAACCTAACGCATCGATATTTAAAAAAGTTGCAGCCGCCTTGGCGATTTCAGGTAAAATTGGTTTAAGGTAAATGATTAATTGTCTAAAGCCATTCAATCCCATGCTACAAACGGCTTGTACTTCAGCGGGTGCAGTTTCGTCTTTCGCTTTAAGCCAAGGTTTTTCTTTATCGATATATTGATTAATCTCATCGGCACAAGC
>JBCDIY010000229.1:0-3135 GCA_038748435.1 Pseudomonadota bacterium
AAGTACAGCAAATGATATCAGTGAATTTTTCCCACAATTCGCAGCCAAGATTCGTGTAATACCATTATCAGGCTTCATGGCTGCAAAAAATTCTAGTTTAGCATTTCCAAATTTTGCTAAAATTAACCAACCTTATGTACTTTTCGTTGGAACCTTAGAACCTAGAAAGAATATTGACAAATTACTCCAAGCATTTAGTCTTTTGCCCACAGCTTTACGAAAACACTTTCAACTCGTCATTACAGGCGCTAATGGTTGGGGAAACATTATCCTTAATAAACTGATTATCAAGTATGGTTTGCAAGACAACATTTTTTCTACTGGCTATATTTCCGATGAGCAACTAATATCCCTTTACCAAAATGCTTATTGCCTCGCTTTGCCTTCTCTATATGAAGGATTTGGCTTACCCATACTTGAGGCACATTCTTTTGGTATACCAGTATTAACGTCAAATCTTGCTTCTATGCCGGAAGTTGCCGGCGATGCTGCAATTTATGTCGATCCAAAAAATGTTAAAAGTATTAGTAATGGCTTGAAAACCCTGCTTGAAAACTCTGAATTAAGAGAAAATTTAGCTCAAAAAGCTAAAAAGAATTCCACCAAGTACAGTTGGGAAAAAACAGCATACATGACTCTTGCTGCTTTTAAAGAAGCCATAAAATTACATAAGCAAAATATATGATTCACTATGAATAATAAGCGCATTAAGGTACTACATTTTTACAAAACTTCACTGCCACAATCGGTTGGTGGTGTTGAAGTTTTTTTGGATACTTTATGTAATAGCACTGCAAATTTAGGTGTTGAGAATACTATATTATCATTAGCGACAAAGCCTGAAAAAAATCCTATTCAGTTCAGAAATTATAAAATTGTTCATGCCAAACAAAATCTTTTCATTGCTTCGACTGGCATTTCTATCTCTGCTTTTAGAATCTTTAAACAATTAGCAAGCAATGCAGACATTATTCATTATCATTTTCCCAATCCATTTGCTGATATTTTGCATTTTACTTGTAAACCTAATAAACCAACCTTAGTGACTTATCATTCTGATATTATAAAGCAAAAATTTCTTGTCAAATTGTATAAGCCACTTATGCAGCGATTTTTAGCTTCAGTTGACCGTATCATTGCGACATCACCAAACTATTTTGCGACAAGTGATACACTTGCAACATTCAAAGATAAAGTTAACATCATCCCAATTGGTATTGATAAGCAAATTTATCCTCAGGTAAATTCCGAACGTATTGATTATTGGCAGCAAAGATTGCCAAAGCCATTTTTTTTATTTATCGGTGCTATGCGTTATTATAAAGGTCTACATATTGCACTTGATGCCATCAAAGGTACAAATCATCAATTGGTTTTAGCTGGTAAAAACTACATTGAAACTAAAATAAAAGAAAACCAATTGAGTAATTTACATTTACTAGGCCCAATTTCCAACGAAGATAAAGTTGCGTTACTCAACCTATGTCATGCATTTGTTTTTCCTTCGCACTTGCGCTCAGAAGCTTTTGGAGTTGCATTGCTTGAAGCTGCTGCCTATGGAAAACCTATGATTAGCTGTGAAATTGGCACTGGCACGAGTTATGTAAATATTCATGACCAAACTGGTCTGGTTATTGAACCTGCATCAGCAGATAAGTTGCGTCAAGCGATGCAACACTTACTAGAAAATACTTCTGAGGCAGCAAAATTTGGCACTAATGCGAAAAAACGCTATCAGGAATTATTCACTGCGGAAAAACAAGCACAAGCTTATGTAGAAGTTTATGAGGATTTACTCAAACGTTAGGCTGGAACTGTTGGATTAGGCTGTACTTCGCCAAAACCAATCAATACCTCGTCAAAAACCCGGTGTTGCGCTACGCTGTATTCTTGCTACATAGCGCTCACAGCTACAAAGATTAGCTGACATAAACTATTTAGGCAACTACACTATGCCGGCTTGCATGAATTGATAGGTGCTCGATGATAGCATCTGCCACTTGGTGCAGTTCTGCCGCAGTAAAATAAGGATCTAATGGCAGACTTAGCACATGTTCTGCAACATATTGTGCTGTTGGTACTTGAAGAGACTGATGATTTTCAGCAAACGCAGGCTGTAAGTTTAATGGCAACGGATAGTGTACTGCAGTTGGAATACCACGTTCGTGTAAAGTTTTTTGTAAGCGGTCACGCTGCTTAGTCTCTATTGTATAAATGGCAAACGCACTTTCATTGTAATTTCTAATTTTTGGGACTTTAACATAATCTTTCAAGCGTTGATTGTAAATTTCAGCATTCTCACGCCTGCGTTCAATTTCTTGTGTAAAAATCTCTAGTTTAGCTAACAGCACTGCGGCTTGTATGGTATCTAAGCGTGAATTAATGCCGATCGAGGTGTGGTGATAACGCCTGGCTTGACCATGTACCCGTAACTCTCTAATTTTTTCGGCAATATCATCATCGTTAGTGAAGCAAGCGCCGCCGTCACCATAACATGCTAACGGTTTAGTGGGGAAAAAACTCGTACAACCAATTAAGGATAAATTACAAGAAGGTTTACCTTTATATGTCGCGCCAAAACTCTGCGCACCATCTTCGATAACGGCTAAATTATATTGTTGTGCAATTGTATTGATTGCATCAAAATCAGCACATTGCCCATAAAGCGATACTGGCATAATTGCTTTAGTTTTAGCTGTAATGGCTGCTTCGATTTTCTCAGGATCGAGGTTGTAAGTTTCTGGATCAATATCGATAAAAATAGGCTTAGCACCGATCAAACTGACCATTTCAGCCGTCGCAATAAAAGTAAAAGCAGGGACAATCACTTCATCACCGGCTTTAATATCCAGTGCTAACATAGAGACTAAAAGCGCATCCGAACCATTAGCCACGGTTATACAATGCTTGACGCCAATATGATCGGCTAATTTTTGTTCTAATAACTGTACTTCCGGCCCAAGAATAAATTGACCATGTTCCAATACTTTATCAATATTTGCTTTAACTGTTTTTTCTATTTTTCTATATTGCTGATCTAAATTAATAAATTTCATTCTTTTCTCTTTAATATGTGCTAAATACAATATTGCAATTGTATCCTATAAACTATTCATGACACAAAAGGTATTTGGA
>JBCDIY010000230.1:0-3125 GCA_038748435.1 Pseudomonadota bacterium
TACAAGAAGTATTTTTTATAAATATGTTATGATCATGACATATTTTATTAGTAGACGCGAGGACGAAAAGCAATTGCTTTTCGCTAAAGCGATTTTTTTTCTAGGTGGCATTGTAAAATAAAATTCAACATTTCTACAGTAATCTATATTTGACTATAAATAAAGGTAAGCAACATGGCAAATCAGTTTTTAAATCTATCTGAACTTAAAGATTTTAATGTATTACAAGCACGTGAGCTTGAACCGGCAATTGATGAAACTTTAGCGTCACACCAAGCAATCGTCAATCAATGTTTGCAACAGGCGAATCCAACTTATGAGAATTTTATTGCGCCGATCGAAGATAAAGATCAAATATTGCATTCTATCTGGTCACTCGCCTCACATCTAAATAATGTCGTAAGTAATACGACATTCCGTGAAGCTTACAATCGGTGTTTACCAAAAATCACCGCTTACTATACGCAATTAGGTCAAAATAGCAAACTTTATCAAGGCTATTTAAAAATAAAACAAAACACTGAATTCAAAAATTTAAGCGTTGCGCAACAAAAAATTATTACCAATGCGATCCGTGATTTTGAACTTGCAGGCGTGGCGTTGACAGAAGATAAGAAACAAAAATTTGCACAGATTAATGAAGCATTGGCAAATTTATCCAATCAGTATGAAGAAAATTTGTTAGATGCTACCGATGCTTGGCGAAAACATATCAAAGATGTTGGTGAACTCGCCGGATTACCTGAAGACGCTTTGATACAAGCGCAGGCAAAAGCACAAGAAGAAAAACTAACCGGTTATTTATTAACATTGGAATTTCCTTGTTATCATGCTGTGATGACTTACGCACAAAAGCGTGAATTAAGAGAAGAAATGTATCGCGCTTATGCAACGCGGGCATCGGATTTGAGTGATAATAAAAAATTTGATAATTCTAAACTTATGGATGAAATTGTTAAATTACGTCACCAACAAGCTAATTTAGTTGGTTTTAACAATTATGCTGAATATTCTTTAGCAACTAAAGATGCTGAGTCGCCGAAAAAAGTGATGGATTTTTTACAGGCATTGGTGGATAAAACTCACGCTAAAGCACAAGAAGAATTTATCCGCTTAAAACAATATGCTAAAGATAACGATGGTTTGGCTGATTTACAAGCCTGGGATGTAGCTTTCTATAGCGAAAAATACAAACAAGCTTTTTTAAGTATTTCTGATGAAGAGCTGCGACCGTATTTTCCCGAAGAGAAAGTATTGCAAGGCTTATTTACTATCGTCGAACAGCTTTACGCTATTAAAATAAAGCCTGCTGCTAAGCAAAAATTATGGCATGCCGACGCGAGTTATTATGAAATCTATGATGATAAGCAAACCTTGATCGCTGGATTTTACTTAGATCTTTATGCGCGGGCAAAAAAACGTGGCGGTGCATGGATGGATAACTTTAAAGATAAACATCAGTTTTTATCTGGCGAAACCCAATTACCGCTGGCTTTTCTAACTTGTAACTTTAATTCACCCACAGGGGACAAACCCGCATTGCTTAATCATGAAGAAGTATTAACGATATTCCATGAGTTTGGCCATGGTTTGCATCAAATGTTAACACAAATTGATTATGCCGGTGTTGCTGGTGTCAATGGTGTTGCTTGGGATGTGGTGGAGTTTCCGAGCCAATTTATGGAAAATTTCTGTTGGCAACCGGAAACTTTAAAATTAATGTCTGGGCATTATCAAACTAATGAAGCGTTACCCGATGCGTTAATGCAACGCTTGATCGCACTAAAGAAATATCAAGCAGCGATGCAAGTGATCCGCCAATTAGAGTTTGCTTTGTTTGACTTTCGTTTGCATTTGCAATATGACGCAGAAAATCCACAATCAGTCCAAGCTGTTTTGGATGCTGTGCGTGCAGAGGTTAGTGTGGTTCCTGTGGCAAAGTTTAATCGCTTTCAACACGGCTTCTCACATATTTTCGGGGGTGGTTATGCTGCTGGCTATTACAGTTACAAATGGGCTGAAGTATTTGCTGCTGATGCTTTTAAACCGTTTCTGCAACAAGGCATTTTAGATGCTAAAGTAGGCAAGTTGTTTTTAGAAAAAATATTATCTCAGGGTGGTGCTAAAGAGATGATGGACATGTATGTCGACTTCTGTGGCCACAAACCAAATATAAATACGATGTTGGAATTATATGGATTGCAATAGTAAGACTTGTGAATTAAGTCTTTTCATTAGCAAAAGAAAATGGTGTAAATGAATTTAACGAACGACCGCCATCGACTTTAATAACTTCGCCATTGACGAAACGATTTTTTATTAAGAAAAAAATCGTTTCGATAACATTTTCAGTTGTGCCAACGTCGCCAGTCAAGAAAGTTTTTTTCAACGCAGTTTGTTGCTTTGCTGTTAAAGCATTGTCTGCTTCTGGCCATAATACCGTACTAGGGGCAATGGCATTCACACGTATCTTTGGTGCCAGCTCTTGCGCTAGCGCCTGGGTTAACATAATTAAACTAGCTTTAGTCATAGAATAAATCGCGTAGCCTTTATAAGGCCTAAGGCCATGAATGTCAGCAATATTAATCACACAGCCTTGAGTTGCCGCTAAGCTTTTAGTTAAAGCTGCAGTAATAAAAAAAGCGCTTTTGACATTAGTATTAAATAAATGGTTCCAATCCCGCATGCTATCTGTAGGCAAATTTGTTTTTTTAAAGCAAGCGGCGTTATTGATAAGTAAATTAATGTTCGCTTTACTACGAATTTTTGCTAGCATCGCGTTTAATGAAGCTTCATCGGCGAAATTAGCATGAATGGTCTTCGCGGAATTTTGCCGTTGATGATTCAACCTATTCGCCAATTCATCTGCTGCAGTTTTGGACTGATTATAATGAATAAAAATGTTAAAACCCGCTTGATGCAAGGCGATGCTAATCTCACGACCCAATCGTCGTGCTGCACCGGTCACTAATGCCCAATGTTTTTGTTGCATGTTACTGTCTCGACTATTTTTGAATTTAATAGAGGCGCTTATATTTTTATTGTAAAATAAATTGCATGAAAAAAAATCCAAAAATAGAATCATTAAATAAACAAAAAAACACAGAAATAAAAACAATTTTAAA
>JBCDIY010000231.1:0-3103 GCA_038748435.1 Pseudomonadota bacterium
CAAAAATTATCGGTATTGCCAATCTTGAAACCTTCATGCTTCTCTATGAAATTATGGCTAATAGCCATTTGCAAAAAGAAATTATTAAAGCCACTACTAACAAAATTATCGGAAATCCTGAATGTATTGCTAGACTAAATAACCATACTTATATAAATTTTTTTTTATTGAGTGAGATATTAAAACAAAAAAATTTTTCAAAAATTAATATTAAAGCAATCATTTACAATGATATATCTTTAGAATTCATAAAAGTATTAAAATTATGTTCTGAACAAGCGCAAAACATCGTTAATCCTAAAGAATTAACAGCAAATAATTTGCGCTTATTCGCTGCAACAGCAGATGTTACTTCATTTAAACAATTGCTAACCATAATACCTGATGAACAAGCTTGTACTTTAATCAAAAGCAAATACTTTAACATAACCATGTTAACCTCATCATCTGAAGCTTGGCAACAATGCGCTGAAGAATACATTACAACGCATCAACAAAAACAAGATTCCGTCACATCATGTAAACAATTCTTATCATGTCAACAATTATTGTGTAGTTATCAATTGAAACCTGACGATGTAAAAAACATACCTGAGACTATCGCAAAACTATTTTATTTTTATATTTACCCTCCTGGAGTTAAAACTTTTTTTGCTCAATTCACCCGTAATCATATTGTTAAAGCAAAACAAATACATAATTCATTAATAAATACTAATAAACAATTAACATTAGAAAGCATTAAAGAATTAGTTGAAAAATCAAATCTGCACTCATCCAATTCTGCAAAATTCAGCGCTTTTGAACAGACGCGTCAAGCTGCATTGACTTTAATCGCAATTTCGCAACAAACTTTAAGCAAACAGGATACTTATATAGAAACTACTATTTCTAGCTTTGAGCCAAATTCAATACCCATCCAATTCTTACCATTCTCTATTTACCAAAAAAGTTTTTAAAGAATCTTAGTGATTCATGGCAAAAAATCTTTCATGACTCATGCTCATAGTAAAATATTGAATTTAATCCTTAACCTATTAAGTTCAAGCGGTAAATCCCTGCATCATTCACCGCACATTATGCAATGATTAATCTTGATTCTGCAGTGAATACGCCCTATAATCACCTTAAATAATGCGGTGATTATATATGTGGATACATGAACAACAGCACTGGCCAAACTTTACGTGGGATGCTAAAACACTTGCCTCAAAGTTAGCGGAAACACGTTACTACCAAGGCCGTTTGCTTGGCTCTATGGAAAATCTCGGTTTTGCATTTAAGCTTGAGGCTAGCCTTAATACCTTGACCAATGATGTAGTTAAATCCTCAGCGATTGAGGGTGAAAATCTAAATCCAGAGGCTGTACGTTCATCCATTGCTCGTCGTTTAGGCATAGATATAGCTGGATTGGTACCTGTTAGCTGTGATACTGAAGGCATTGTCGAGATAATGTTGGATGCCACGCAGCAATTTACTAAACCTTTGACAAAAGATCGTTTGTTCGACTGGCATTCTGCATTATTCCCGACAGGTCGAAGCGGCATTCACCGCATCACAGTGGGTAACTGGCGCACCATAGATGTCGGGTCAATGCAAGTAATCTCAGGCCCCATAGGCCATGAAAAAATCCATTTTGAAGCACCGAATGCAGATCGATTAAAAAAAGAAATGAAGTTATTTCTCACATGGTTTAATACGCGGAATCACATTGATCTGGTGTTAAAAGCTGGCATAGCCCATCTTTGGTTTGTAACCATCCATCCGTTTGCAGATGGAAATGGCCGTATTGCTAGAGTTATCGGAGATATGGCACTCGCGCGTGCTGATGGCACAGCAGATCGCTTTTATAGCCTATCTAGTCAGATCGAGTATGAGAGAAAGCATTATTACGGTCAACTTGAGAGACAACAACGCAGTTCGCTGGATATCACGGGTTGGCTTGAATGGTTCTTGAATTGCCTTGGTCGTGCTATCTCTAATGCAGAAAAAACACTTGGTAACGTGCTATTCAAAGCCCGCCTTTGGGATAAGATCAATCAGAATCCTGTCAATCAACGACAGCGGCTTATTATCAACCGTATGCTTGAGGACAATTTTCAAGGGCACATGAATACATCCAAGTATGCCAAGCTTGTCAAATGCTCAAATGATACGGCGTTACGCGATATTCAAGATTTAAAGCAGCGTGGTATCTTCATTCAAAACCCTGGTGCTGGGCGGAGTACGAGTTACAGATTGCCTGATAAAGTTGCATCACTGTTTAGTGATGCTGGAAACAAGTTGTAATATTACCAGGATAACTTAGCTAGACAAAGATGCTGAATGATACAGAAACCTGAGGTAAATGCTGCATATATTCCAAAGCACTCTCGCAAGAAAATTTTGCTCTTCCTAGTGTTGCAATTTTTTTAATATCTTCATTAAATAAATTATTAATATCAATAGCGGTCTTAACTGCTTGTCTACTCGAATTTAAAAAACACCTAGCAAGAAAAATTCAACCCAAGTCTCCCATGTGCCGTAGGTTCTTACTTGTTGCAGTAAATCGTAATAAGTATTGCGATTTTGCTTCATATATAAACTTAAATACAAAATAGGCTGATCTAATAATTGATCACTAAGCAGCAATAGTGTTATTAATAATCGGCCTAACCGCCCATTACCATCTAGAAATGGATGGATTGTTTCAAATTGAACATGAGCAACCGCGGCTTTTACTAATGATGGTAATGTTTCATTAAATAAAGAAATTAGTGGGCCCGCCCCCAAGGTGTCTGTATCGGTTTTCCTAAACTCAAGCTAGAAATCTCTGCCTATGAATTTTGTGAAAAACTTAGAGAAACTAAAGGCGTTGTAACACTCCCTAGCACAGTTTATGATATGCAAGAAAATCATTTACGTATTGGCTTCGGCCGCAAGAATATGCCCGAAGCACTTGCGCACCTGAAAGAATTCATCGTTAATCCCCGGCAGAGAGTACTTTTCTTTAACTCTATGATTACAACTATATGATTTAATCAAGCTTTGAATTTTATCTTAATGTCTATTATAATAGTATTTAATCAGTTTAATGTCTATTATATAATGCTTTAAATGAAAA
>JBCDIY010000232.1:0-3093 GCA_038748435.1 Pseudomonadota bacterium
CCCTGAAGCAGACGGTTTGTTAAAATCCTTGCCCTTTTCTGCTGAAAATCTATACAAAACTCAGGTTCTATGAGTGAGTTAAAATTCGCGGGGATCCAGGGAAATTTTTGAAAAATCACTCTTCAGCCATCTCATCTAGGCGTTCGAGATAATTATTGTAGGAGAGAATTTTATTAGGTTGGATACCTGCATTTGGAGGTTTATCTTTGATATAAGCATAATAATAATCCGTATTGCCATTAAGTTGAATTGCAGGATAAAGATAATTATGCCAATTTTCCCAATTATTTTGATAATAATCACTAGGGTGCCAAAAATAAGGGATTTTTTCGCCAGATTTTAACTCATCCAATACTTTTTGCGGGGCTTTATTATCCAGTGCCATTTCATAATAAAGCTTTAAGTCTTGTCGGTTCTTTACGATTAAAAAGCTAAGGTTACCGTCTATATCCAACATCAAGTAACTACCCGAACTTTCAGTCAGATAATATTCAACAATGTGGTTTTCAGTAATGATTTTATTAAATAATTCAATGAAATTTGCATCTTGCAAACAACTAGGCGAATTGATCGATAACATACGTACGATGATATCCGACATCGATTGAAAATAGCGTTGTTGCATATTTTTTATCGCCTCATTAATGCGATTAGTCACATCAGGATCTTGCTTTTGTAAATAAATATCGATAATACCTTCGTTAAACGCTTGTACGGCTAATTTTTCATCGGCTTTACCGGTAAGTAATATTCTTTTAATCGGTGAGTTTGCCATTTTCTTACAAAAATCTAGGCCATTCATTCCTGGCATGGCATAGTCGATACAAACGACAGAAACTTCACTGAAACGCTGTGGATTATAAACTTCCCAATGGATAGATGCTAAATCCAAATTAATCGTATAGTTATTTACCGGACAGCTACTGGTATCTAAATATTCCGTTAGACAACGATGATCTAAATACTCAGGTTGATGTGCAGCATGAATCGCTTCTAAGGCATCATAGGGAGAGTGATAAAGTTTATAAGCGATATTAGGGTCTAATTGCAGGGTGAAGTTTAATAGAAAATCTCGACTATCATCGATAAACATTACAGTGCTTGGGAAATAGCAAGTGGATATGTAATTTTTTATCATACGCCATATCTCCATTGGCATGGTGTTAAAAACCGATGCAACTTATTGATATTATTTTTTTAAACTATCCATAAAAAATATTATAGCAATTTAGCGCTTATTAGCCTATTGGCTCATCTGGCAGCTCTGCCGGAAAACTCAAGGTAAATTCTGTATAGTGGTCTTCTTCCGAATAGCATTTTATGTCGCCATTAAAGCTCTCCATAACGACTTTACAATAGGACAACCCTATTCCCGTACCTGTTAAGGTGGTGGTATAAAATCGGTCAAATATATGCGGCAAAACACGTGATTTAATACCTAATCCGGTATCTTTGAAATGTAAGTGATTGTATTTTTCCCCTTGACTTAGCCAAATAAAAATTTCACCCTTTTCTGCTTTGACAATAAAATGCAATGCATTTTTTATCAAATTAAATAATACATGTATCATCAATATCTTCGAACCGTAATAATTAAAATCTCGTTTATTATCCCAGTGAATTTTTTCTGCTTCTTCTGCTGAATCAAAAGGATAGCGTTTTAAAGCTTCATCTACTGTAGATTTAATCGAACTAATGTGGAAATTTTCTTGGCCAATATTGGTTTTTTTACCGACATTCATCAATAACATATCAATAATAGTATTAGCAAAGCGCGTTTCACCTTCCATACGATCCAATGCTGGTAATAAATTTTGCAAATGCACCCGTCGAATCGTCTGTACCTTAAGAGAGTTTTCTTTAGCCAGTTTATAGGCACTAAACAAAATGGGCAAATAATGCCGCAAGCCTTCAATACCACCCTTGATACCCAGTAGTGGCGTCCGTAGTTCATGCGCGATATTACCTGTTACAGAAGCCATACCTTCTAATCGATGTTGATGTAAAAGTGCAGTTTTGTAGTTAAATACTGCACCCGCAACAATTGCAAATGCGAACACGCCAAAATACGTCCATAGCATCTCTGGGATGATGGGTTGTGGTGTTGAAAGATAGTAAGCAAGTGCGCCAAATAACATGCCTGATGTCAGCATGACTAATAAACTTATCCAATCTACCAATAATATCATCAGAAATATAGCGATCAGCATGGCCATAGACGGAACGACTGCAGCATTATTTTTCAGCATGATAAAAAAGAAAAAAAAGGGCAAACAGTACAAAATAGTAATGTACCACCAAACAGGCAGATATTTGAGCCATCTTTTCGGCCAAAAAGAATGCAGCATCAAGCCCGCGGTAAAAAATGCACCTAGTAGGCGCAACTCTAAATTTTCGTAGTTTTGTGGAAAAACATAAGTCCAAACATAATAAAACAACGGAAAACCCACTACGCCGACCAGACCTACGGGCACGAGTTGATGCTCAGAATGTGATAAGCTCCTCTCCATCGCTTGATATATGGCACTTGTTAGTTTAAATTTTTCCTTGGCCATTGCCTAATATTTAACCCCATAAAATGAATCATTTAAATTAGAAAAAAAGCTAAACCATTATATTAATGTAGTAAAAGCTAATTTATTTAGCTTAAATGCGACGCTAGCAGGATCGTTAATTTTTCATACAATTATATCATGAGAACTTTTGTATCAATCAAGTTGCTGTTATTTATAATTTATCTAAATACTTTCATTGGCGTTTGTAATGAAATTATTGCTTATACAACAAGTATTTGGATCTATCATCCCACATGGATTGCCTGGGTAAACTTAATCCTTATGTTCACTGTAGTCATGAGTTTGGTTAGTTTTATATGTATACGTAAATCGTATTTGTTTAATTTTTTCGTTGGATTTGTAGTTGGATTGTTTTATGAATTTACAGATGAATTTCTCTTACATTGGACCAGTTTCCCTAATAATCAATTTTTATTCATGGAAAACATAAAAATAATTCGCATTTTTATTGCTCTATTATGGGGCCTGGTACCGGTGTTCGATAAACTTATTCTTAAAACAGCTTGCAGAATTTAAA
>JBCDIY010000233.1:0-3084 GCA_038748435.1 Pseudomonadota bacterium
AAACTAATATCTTATCCAATTACGCTTGTTTTACCGCAAGCGTAATTGATTTTGAATTTAATATACTCAATGAAAAAGTCATTTGTAATGTTATTACTCAATATTTGCTGTTTTAAAAAATACTATAAATCGTTTCAAAGCAGAAATTAAGATTTTCGTCTAAAGTAAGATATGTAGGGTTTAGCAGTATGAAAAAGCAAAACTTGGCTATGTATGAAAGTGGAGTAGAGGTACAGGAGTCCAAACCCAAACTTAAAAATCCACCGTTATATAAAGTTATATTGCTTAACGATGATTATACACCGATGGATTTTGTTGTTGAAATATTAGAATTATTTTTTTTCATGCCCAGAGAAAAAGCAGTACAAGTTATGTTGCAAGTCCATCAGCAAGGTAAGGGCATTTGTGGTATTTACAGCAAAGACATAGCAGAAACAAAAGTAGAACAAGTCAATCTTCACTCTAATCAAAAAGACTATCCATTGCTATGTACAATGGAGGCGTGCTAAAACAGGGTTGATGAGGTGAACCATGCTCAATAAAGAATTGGAATTTACATTAAACCTTGCCTTTAAAGAAGCGAGAGAAAAAAGACATGAATTTGTCAGCGTGGAACATTTATTACTCGCTTTATTAGATAACAGTGCAGCAGCATCAGTTTTAAGGGCTTGTGGTGCGAATATTTCACGATTGCGTCAAAATTTAAACGAATTTATTAGTGAAACCACACCTATCTTTCCAGAAGCAATTACCGATAGAGAAACGCAACCGACGGTTGGTTTTCAACGGGTATTGCAGCGTGCGGTTTTTCATGTACAATCCTCTGGTAAAACTGAAGTGACTGGAGCAAACGTACTTGCAGCGATTTATAGTGAACAAGACAGTAAAAGCGTTTATTTTTTAAAATTAGAAAATGTCTCAAGATTAGATGTTTTAAATTATATTTCACATGGCATATCAAAGGTAGAAGGGCCTGATTCACCCGATCAACTGGATGGAAGTATTCCTGAGGCAGATACAGATACCGATCCATTTTCAAGCAATCCTTTAGAAACATTTGCTACTAACCTGAATAATAAAGCAAAAGCAGGAATGATTGATCCACTGATTGGCAGAGAAGAAGAAGTTCAAAGGACCGTTCAAGTTTTATGTCGCAGGCGTAAAAATAATCCGTTGTTCGTGGGTGAATCGGGAGTAGGTAAAACTGCCATTGCAGAAGGTTTGGCTAAACTCATCATTGAAAATAAAGTACCAGAAGTTTTACGCCACAATACCATTTATTCGCTGGATTTAGGTGCGTTGCTTGCTGGGACAAAATATCGTGGTGATTTTGAAAAACGCTTTAAATCTTTAATTAATTATCTTAAAGAAGATCCAGGTGCGATATTATTTATCGATGAAATTCATGCAATTATTGGTGCAGGCGCTGCTTCCGGTGGTGTGATGGATGCTTCTAATTTAATCAAACCGTTGTTGGTTAATGGTGAAATTAAATGCATTGGCTCAACGACTTACCAAGAGTATCGCGGAATTTTTGAAAAAGATCATGCACTCGCACGCCGCTTTCAAAAGATCGATGTACGTGAACCTACGGTAAGAGAAACCCAAGATATTCTTAAAGGTTTGAAAAAATATTTTGAAGAACATCATGGAATTAAATATTCAAATACTTCGTTAAAAGCGGCAGCCGAGCTTGCTGATCGATTTATTACCGACCGATTTATGCCAGATAAAGCTATTGATGTTGTTGATGAAGCTGGCGCTTATCAAAATTTGATGCCACCTTCAAAACGTAAGAAAATTATTAATGTCGCTGATATGGAACAAATTGTTGCCAAAATTGCCCGCATTCCCCCAAAAACGGTATCAACATCGGATAAAGATTTACTGAAAAATTTATCCAGAGATTTAAAGATGTTAGTATTTGGACAAGATGAAGCTATTGATAAGTTAAGTGTGGCGATAAAACTTGCTCGGTCTGGGCTAGGTGATCCACAAAAACCCGTTGGCTCTTTTGTCTTTGCCGGTCCTACGGGTGTGGGTAAAACCGAAGTCACACGTCAATTAGCAAAACTTTTAGGCGTAGAATTAATTCGCTTTGATATGTCTGAATATATGGAACGGCATACAGTATCACGTTTAATCGGTGCGCCTCCAGGTTACGTCGGTTATGATGAAGGTGGGTTAATGACCGAAGCCATTACCAAACATCCTTATTCAGTGCTACTGTTGGATGAAATTGAAAAAGCCCATCCAGATGTGTTCAATATTTTATTGCAAGTTATGGATCACGGTACATTGACCGATAACAATGGTCGAAAAGCCGATTTTCGTCACGTGATTATTGTGATGACCACCAATGCCGGTGCAGAATTATTGCAAAAACGTAGTATGGGTTTTTCCGAACAAGATCATTCTTCAGATGTGATGGAAAGTGTTAAAAAAACTTTCTCACCTGAATTTCGCAACCGCTTAGACAGTATCATCTTATTCAAGCCATTAACTAGTAATGTGATTAAACATGTTTTCGATAAATTTATTATGGAGCTTGAAGTTCAACTAGAGTCACATAATGTCTCATTACATGTCGATAGTTTAGCGCGAGAATGGTTTGCTATTAATGGTTATGATGAAAAAATGGGCGCAAGACCGATGGCACGAGTTATCCAAGAACAATTAAAACGACCACTGGCAGATGAGTTATTATTTGGACGCTTAGTTGAAGGCGGTCAAGTCGATGTCAGTCTGTTAGATGATGAACTACACATCGAAATTAATGAGAACCTTAAGGTTTAAATGCCGAAGTTTCCCCAAAAGTTGTTAATGCAAAACATAATATTTAATGAATTTCATTTTGTGTAATATCCTTTAGATGAATAAATATTCGGTGATTCTGAATTTGGACTTTTTTTAGAGATATTATTCTTAACAAAAAAACTACAGATACGACAGTCTTGGCCGTAGAACTTCAAATAAAGGTTTTTTTTCCAAACTACATGTGAAGAATGATCAAATGGCTTTGCAACTAAAGCTTGCTGGTATTGCTTTATCGCATTTGTTAGTGCCATTTGAACACTATTTATA
>JBCDIY010000234.1:0-3079 GCA_038748435.1 Pseudomonadota bacterium
TTGGGTGGAAAATTTATTTGTTCCAGTACATTAATTATATCAAAGAATGATTAAACTTAACCATAGGCTTTTTCGCTAGAATTTGGCATAATATTGACTTTTATTACAAGAACTTTATGAATATGCAAGTTACGCAATTACAGCAAATCGTCGTTGATGCGCTTGAAGCATTAAAGGCAAAAGATATTATTATTTTGGATGTCAGCCAGTTAACCACCATTGCCGACAAAATGGTTTTTTGTAGTGGGACATCAAACCGCCATGTTAAGTCTTTGGCAAAAAATGTCATTGATGAATTGAGACAACACCAAATCAAACCCTTTGGTTTAGAGGGTGAAACTGATGGAGAATGGGTCCTAGTAGACTGCAGTGACATCATCGTGCATGTGATGTTACCGAAAATTCGCGAATTTTATCAATTAGAAAAATTATGGGACACTTCCCCTCACCCAACTAGCAAAGCAAAAGATTAAGGTATTTTTATGAAAGCAAAAAATAAACTGACTTACAAAGATGCTGGTGTGAATATTCGTAGTGGTAATCAGCTAGTCAATACGATCAAAGAGACTGTCAGAACAACACATAATTCACGCGTGCTTGCCGGTGTCGGTGGTTTTAGCGCACTCTATCAACTACCCAAACAATATAAAAATCCAGTATTAGTTTCTGCCACTGATGGTGTCGGAACTAAATTAAAGTTAGCTATTGAGGCTAATCAGCATCGTCATATCGGTATTGATTTAGTTGCTATGTGCGTTAACGATATCATTGTTTGCGGTGCAAAACCACTGTTTTTTCTTGATTATTTTGCCACGAGTCAATTAAAACCAGCCCAAGCTAAACAGGTTATCGCTAGCATTACTGCAGGTTGTTTACAAGCCGATTGTGCGCTTATAGGCGGTGAAACAGCTGAAATGCCCGGGCTTTATCAGAAAAATGACTATGATTTAGCAGGGTTCTGTGTTGGTGTTGTAGAGAAAAGTAAAATTATTAACGGCAAATCAATAAAGCCTGGGCAAAAATTAATTGGTATCGGTTCTAATGGCATTCATTCCAACGGCTATTCCTTGGTTAGGAAAATCCTAGCGGCTAAAAGAATTCCTTTAAATGAAAAAATTCATGGCAAAAAGCTTATCAACGAATTACTCAAACCGACGCATATTTACGTCAATCTAATTGCTAAATTATTGCAAAAATTTAAGCTGCACGGCATGGCGCATATTACTGGCGGCGGGTTAATAGAAAATGTTCCACGCATGCTGCCCGAAAGTTGTGCAGCCCAAGTTGATTTATCTAGTTGGCAGTGGCCAGCCATTTTTAACTGGTTGCAACAACAGGCAAAACTCAATGAAAAAGAAATGCTAAAAACTTTTAATTGCGGTGTGGGTATGGTGCTATGTGTAGACAAACACAGCACCACTGAGGTGATAAAAACCTGCCATCGATTAAACTTCCCTGCTTGGGAAATCGGCGAGATCTCAGCACGTAAAAAAGCTGCCTTAGAGTTACTTGGGCAAAAAAAAAAGCCAAAAAAAACAATTAAGTTAAGTATTTTTATTTCCGGTAAAGGATCAAACCTAGCTGCGATCATTAAGCAAATTCAACAAAAAAAACTTAATGCTCATATCAATTGTGTGATTAGTGATAATCCACAGGCTGAAGGTTTAATAAAAGCTAAAAAAGCCAGCATAAAAACTCATGTGATTAAATGGCATACATCTGCTAGCAAAAACACCCAAGTGCTCAAAAAAATACTATCTAGTCATCAATCTGACCTTGTGGTACTCGCAGGCTTTATGCGCATATTACCTAAAGCTTTTGTAACAGCGTATCGTAACAAGATTATCAATATTCATCCTTCGCTACTGCCTAAGTATCCTGGTTTAAATACTCATCAGCGTGTACTTAACAGTAGTGACAGATATCACGGCGTCTCCATTCACTTCGTTGATGAAAAAGTTGATGGTGGGCCAATTATTGCGCAATCAAGTTTAAAAATTAAACAAAACGATACTCCGTCGCGCTTAAAACAACGCATCCATAAATTAGAACATAAACTTTACCCTTTGATCATTAGCTGGTTTTCCGAAAATCGTCTACACTTATCAATGGACGGAATTAAATATAATAATCAACAAGTTCCACCACAGGGAATACTGATTGAGCTTTAACTTGAGCGATTATGAGTTAATTGGTGTTATTTTACTTACAAGGAAGTTTTTGCAGGAGAAAACAATGATTAAATCTGAATTAATAACTACGATTGCTAGAAAACTGCATCATGTCAATGAAAAAGATATTAGTACGAGTATTAATCATATCTTAGACCATATGAGTGGTGCGCTCGCTCAAGGCGGAAGAATTGAGATCCGTGGATTTGGTAGTTTCTCATTACACTATCGACCACCTCGCAATGCTCATAATCCAAAAACCGGTGAACGCTTGGTCACGATTTCCAAACATACGCCGCATTTCAAACCAGGAAAAGAAATGCGTCAACGTGTCAATGCCTCATCGCATTTACCGATTAAAGAAGAGTTACGTGAAGAGCCTGAAGATTAATCAGTATTTGCGTTATTTTTCTCAATCCAGGAACTCTTTTTATTGCTGAGAAAAGTGCCAAATTGACAAATTTCCCCTAATCCCTCTTTTGTAAAAAGAGGGGGACTGTCTAATTTTATTTACGCAACAGCAATGTAGCCAGTGGTTGAGCGCAACGGAACTACTGGGTTTGTTAATCCATCAGGGAAGGTTTGTACGAAATAACTTGCTATTTCTTAGATTCTCCTAGGCCCCGCCTGCGCGGGGATGACAGATCCGATTCATGCAACAACGCCGCTGCGCACGGATGACAGATTCTTATACAATATTACGTACTCAAGCCTCTGGTAAAGTCACACCCGTCTGGCCTTGATACTTGCCGCGGCGATCCTTATAAGAAGTTTCACAAACTTCATCCGCTTGAATGAATATCATTTGCGCCACACCTTCATTGGCATAAATTTTTGCGGGTAAAGGGGTGGCCTATGTTGGGGAGAAAGGTCACAGGATTTTAACGAAGCTTAAAGTAGCGTTACAA
>JBCDIY010000235.1:0-3064 GCA_038748435.1 Pseudomonadota bacterium
TCTCACAATAAAAGTGATTCAAAATTCCAGTTAAAAAAGGATTGATCGGATTAGGGGTGGTTAACTGATAACGTGCCGCTGTACCATCGATATTAAACTTAAGGGTGAATTTTCCTGGAACTTTCGTGGCTTTTAAATCAGCGTGAGATAATAAGCGGAACAACGCCCAAGGCCCGGAAAATTGATTTTGTAATACCTCACCATTGACATTAATAAAACTCATACTGGCATAATTGACTTGAGTATTGCCAGGCCAAACAAATTGATTGATATTGCGTGTGCCACGCGGATCTTCTAAAGTTTGGCCATTGATATTCAATTTAAACACTTTGACGATAGGCATGAGTGCTTGTTGTTGTAAAGTAAATTGTACTGCGAGCTGATTATTATTTTGACTAAAAAACATCGTGCTAATGATTTTAGCGCGCTCAAACATTAATAAAGTTGCTTTACTAAGACCAATAGATTGACCTGCAATCATTTTCCATTGCCAATCTGCTTGGTTGGCATCGACCAGCGGCAAGATATATTGATTAAAGAACGACATCATAGTGCCATCTGCGGCAAAAAACCGCTTAAAATCGTTTAGATTAATATTTTGCTTGGCATCAGTGGCAATTGGATAGCGATTAGCAATCGTTTTTGTATAAGTTATAAAAACTTGTTGCTGCCATTGTTGATTTAAATAAGCTATTGCATTTTGTTTAACGAAACTTTGTGACTGTTGAAGCAGTTGTTTTAGCCAGCTATTTAATTCATAAGGTATGATTGTATTATTTTTTGTTAACAGTGTTGATAATTGAAATAATTGGGGTTTTTTAATTTCTTCTAATAGCATTAAATAAGCATTTTTATTGGTTGAATTTGCAAGTTTGACCGGCAAGAATTGTTGTTTTAATTGCGTTAAGATTTGTGTGATGACTTGCATCGATTGGTTTTTATTGATAGTTTGCCAGCGTTGCAATGATGCCATCAGGTGTGTTACTTGAGAATTAAATAAAGTTTTATCGGTTTTGTGTGCGGTTAATATTTTATTGGCTAATAGCACTTGAAAATTTAAGTTAATCGATATGCTTTGCAATAAGGTTTGCAGATTCTTTACTTGTAAGCTTTGCAGATACTTTTGCAATGTTGCTACATTATTTAAGTTGCTGGTAAAAACTTTATTTAACTGTAATTGCCACCAGTCACGATAATCAGTTAAATAATCGACAAACAAACCTTTAATAACTTCTTGTGAATCAGTTTTAGCTAATTTGCCGATAACGTCATTTCCTTGGATGCCTACTTGTATCGCTTGTTGATATCGGTTAGCAAACAATATAAGTACCCCATTGGCTGAATAAAATTGTGGAACGGTAATCACTTTCTGTTTGTTTAGCGGCAATGTTATCTGTTTCGCAAGTAGATCGAGTGAATTACTTTGTAAAGCCAAATAAGCTAGTTGTGGCCGAGGTAATTGCGTTAAATAGTTTTGTAGTCGTTGTACTAGTTTTGCATCGTACGCGGAGGCAGCGATGTTTTTACTAGCATTATTAGATAGATTTAAATTTTTTGTTTTAGACCAAGCAACGAAATTAGTCAGATAATTAGCTTGCAATTTTATTTTTCCATGCAGCATTAAATAAAACTTTAATCCATTATAGGCTTGCAACGGTGTTAAATTGCGTGAATTTAATAAGCCAAGCAAATTATTTTTCTGAGTTATCTTTGCTTGGTTATGGTTAGCGTTTTTTACTGTCTGTGTTTTTGTTGCGACAATTTTATTCTTTTGTTTGTACTCATCAGCCAGCGAAAATAACCAAAACGCTTTTGCCTTATCGACCAAATTGACAGCTTTATTTAAGCTATCGAGAGAAGGATTGGGTACGTAAGCATAACGAAATATCTGCATTTGTGCGCTATTTAAAGTAATTAAGTCATGAGTTAATCGATATGCAAGTGCGCTACTAGCGATGATGGCAACGCCAATAATACTGGCATTGGTCAAGCGTAAAGATAGGCTGGCTGTGCTTTTTTGTTCTGCTTTCAATTGTATAATTCGTTGAAATAATCCACTAATAAAGTGCGTTTGCGATAAATTTGTTAATTCATAAGTCGTTAATGCCTTAGTGCTGCTGATATCGTTATCTAAGTTTTCTATATGATTATCTCCTTGTTTAGCACTAGTCAAAAATAATCCTTGGAAGGCAATTGCATCATGTAGTACGACCTTTTCAGCAATGTGATAAATCATACCAGTTAATAGTACACGTAGGTTATCGAATTGATGCGGAAAACCTGCCATTTTTAAGCGCAGATTTTCATTCCATTCGTGATGTAAATTTGCAATCAAATTTTGATTGAGTGCCTCAACAAAATCATTAAATTTCTGTTCAAAAAAGTTTTTCAATGGAATCGTGGAGGGGTTTTTTGCGTATTCTTCGGTGGTGATGCCTATACTGGTATTAGTATCACTTGAATTCAAGGCTTGAAAATAAGCAGAAAAACCTGGGATGTTATCGCATTTAGTTAAAATAATGTAGACTGGCAATCGACTTTTAGTAATTTGATAATATTCCTTTAAACGTCGCCGACATAGATGATAATTAAATTGGCGGCTTTCTTCACTAGATTTCATCAATTGATCGATGTCTTGTGTGATTAATAATGCTTTCAAAGGGATGGATTGATAATATTTGTTAAGCAATTTTATAATTTTTTGCCAGGCATTATTTTTTTTATCAACTGAATTTCTGAGTAAAACTTCAGGAATTTCAATAAAAATACTTTCTCGATAAATTGACCATTGACATTCATTTTGATGTAGTTCAGCTAAACTGTTTGGAATTTTATGTAAAAAGGTTAATTTATTTTGCTTAAGCAATTGTGTTTTACCAGAATCTTTGGCACCAATGATGAGATACAACGGCAGTTTTTGAATTTTTTTACTGCGCATAAGATGAATAACTTGCTGAATTTGTTGTTTTAAAATGGGAATAAGTTCATTTTCTGAAGTATTGTTTTTTATTATGAGACGTTTGCTATAAAAAGTTGCTAAGGAAATAATTTGTTGATAGTTTAA
>JBCDIY010000236.1:0-3064 GCA_038748435.1 Pseudomonadota bacterium
AAGTTTATATGGCTGTCATCAGAATTCAAGGTGTTTAATAATGCGTATACTGGTAGCGAATGACGATGGTGTCAATGCGAAGGGCCTAGAGATTTTAGCCAATGCCTTAAAAACTATTGCTATTATCGATGTCGTGGCACCTGATCGAAACCGCAGTGGTGCTAGCAATTCCTTGACGTTGACCAATCCATTACGTTATCGACAAAATGAAAAGGGATTTTATAGCGTGGAAGGAACACCTACTGATTGTGTACATTTAGCTTTAACCGGCTTGTTAACCACTATGCCAGATATGGTTGTTTCGGGTATTAATCATGGAGCTAATTTAGGTGATGATGTACTTTATTCCGGCACAGTCGCTGCTGCAATTGAAGGCAGATTTTTAGGGTTACCCGCTATCGCTGTGTCTCTTGTATACGAAAATGAATTTCATTATCAAACGGCGGCAGAAATTATCAAACGTATCGTGTTAAAATTAATTAGGGAGCCTCTGCCGAGTGAAACGATTTTAAACGTGAATGTCCCCGATTTGCCGTTAAATCAAATTAAAGGTATAAACATCACTCGTTTAGGTTCGCGTCATAAAGCAGAAGGCATTATCAAACGCCAAGACCCACGCGGCGATGATATTTTTTGGATCGGCAGCAATGGAGAAGAAGCGGATGCCGGCGAAGGAACGGATTTCTATGCAATCAAAAATAAATATGTTTCTCTGACACCGATGAAAATTGATTTAACCAATTATAACGCTTTTGCGCAAGTCGCGAGTTGGGTTGATGGCTTGGTGGGTTAAGTCGGTTATTGTTTTACTTTTAGCTTGGCTAATTGTAGCCTGTAGTCAACGTATTACACTGGCTCCGGTTGTCCAAGGCCACTACGTACAAAACACACATTCAGGTTATTATCGCGTTAAAAAAGGCGATACTTTATATTCTATTGCTTGGAGCTTTGGTAAAGATTACCGCACGCTGGCGCGTTACAATCATATTCAATCACCTTATGATTTGTCTCCAGGGCAAAAAATCATTTTAGCTGGATCTGCGCCTAAGCGAACTAGCAGCCGCGCAAAATTAAAACCTAGACCTAAACCACAGCCAAGTAAGCGAATCAGCCGCAAGAAAGTCACTTTAACAGCCCGACAAAAACACGAAATTGTCGTCGACGCGCGTTTGGATAAGCGCCGTATTGGGCATTGGATTTGGCCTGCGCGCGGTAAGATCATCACACGGTTTAATCCAAACAAAGCGAATAAAGGCATTAATATCACCGGAAAATATAACAGCCCAGTGCGTGCTAGCGCTGCAGGTAAAGTGGTTTACAGCGGTACTGGGCTACCGGCTTATGGCAAATTAATTATTATCAAACATAATGCACGCTACCTCAGTGCTTATGCTTTTAATCACAAGCTATTAGTGCATAATGGACAATTTGTTAAAGCGGGTCAGGAAATTGCTACCATGGGACGTTCGCGTTCCAATCGCGTCATGTTGCATTTCGAAATCCGTCGTACCGGCAAACCCGTGAACCCATTGCGTTATTTACCACGCAATATTAGGATAAAAACTAATTAAACCACCGCACCAGCTTTGACGATTTTCATAGAGTTGGCACCTCCGTGAACCCCCATGACATCACCTTTTGTAATAATCACGAGATCACCGGCTTCAACGGCGTGATGTTGCTCCATCGTTTTAATCGCTTGGCGATTAATCGCATTGTAATCATATTGCGTGACATCAAAATTAATCGGGTAGACACCACGAACTAAAGTCATGCGCCGCCGTGTTTGCACCGAACGACTCAAGGCAAATATCGGGATACCCGAGCGAATGCGTGACATCCACAATGGCGTTGATCCGGATTCTGTCAAAGCAACGATACACTTGATATCTAAGTGATTGGCGGTATACATCGTTGCCATCGCAATCGCTTCATCGACACGCTGAAACCGACATTCTAAGCGATGTTTCGATTCACGCGTGATTTGTTGTTTTTCTGCGCCCAAGCAAATTCTCGCCATTGCACTAACGACTTTTTCAGGGTTTTCTCCAGCTGCGGTCTCTGCTGATAACATCACCGCATCAGTACCGTCTAATACTGCATTGGCGACATCGAAAACTTCAGCACGTGTGGGTATTGCATTATGTATCATCGATTCCATCATTTGCGTCGCGACAATCACCGCTTTATCTAAAACACGACAACGATGAATAATATGTTTTTGCTGTGCGGGTAATTCGGCATCGCCAATTTCCACGCCTAAATCACCACGCGCCACCATGACCGCATCGCTGGCTTGAATAATCGTTTCGATATTATCGATAGCTTCCTTACGTTCTATTTTGGCAACAATACCGCATGAGCCACCGGCTTTTTTAACCAAAGCTTGGGCTTCTGCAATGTCTGTAGCCGAGCGAGGAAATGACACAGCAATAAAATCAGCACCTAACTGTACTGCAGTCTTGATATCTTGTTTATCTTTTGTGGTAAGCGCATCAGCTGACAACCCACCGCCCAAACGGTTGATACCTTTATTGCTACTCAGCTCTCCGCCAATTTCAACTCGTGTTTCTATCTTCGCACCGACTACATTTTTAACTTTTAAAACAACACGACCATCGTCTAATAATAATATATCATTCGGCTGCACATCATTAGGCAAGTCATGATAATCAATGCCAACTTCATTGATATTGCCTGCCTGTTTGTCTAACTCTGCATTTAAGCAAAATGTCGCGCCTTGAGTTAGTTGGATTCTTTTTTCTTTAAATTGGGCCAAACGTATTTTTGGCCCTTGTAAATCCGCCAAAATGCCGATCTCAATATTATGTTTAGCGGCGATTTCACGCACCCATTTGGCGCGTTGAACGTGCTCATCAGCACTACCGTGGGAAAAATTCAGTCTGACGACGTTGGTTCCAGCGAGAATTAATTTTTCTAAAATATTAATATCGTCGGTTGCTGGGCCTAAAGTGGCAATGATTTTTGTTCGTCTTGGCATATATTTAGTGTGCTCCTTTTATTTATGAAATACTTGTGCTGAATTTTGTTGGGCTTCGCTGCG
>JBCDIY010000237.1:0-3060 GCA_038748435.1 Pseudomonadota bacterium
CTACTATAGCAAATATTGACTGATAATTCATCCCCTTGCCAACTAACGACTATATCTTTTAACCGCAAGATCTGTTAAATTAGTCGATTTACTACTCAGGTGATTCGTCATGCATTTTCTTGCAGATTATGGAATATTTCTTCTTAAAACTTTAACTTTAGTCATAGCATTTATCGCTGTGTTAATGACTATCACTGCACTGAGTGTGAAAAATAAAATCAAAGAAAAATTAGTAATTAAAAATCTAAATAAACGTCTAAAAAAACGTGTAAACTCGCTAAAAGAACAAATTCTTTCCAAAACAGATTATAAAAAGATTTTAAAAACTGAAAAAAAACAAGCAAAAGCGAAACAAGATAAAACCAAAAATCGTTTATTCGTACTCAATTTTCATGGCGATATCAAAGCCTCTGCAGTAGAAACCCTACGTGAAGAAATCAGTGCTGTTTTGCAAGTCGCAAAACCCAAAGATGAAGTCGTAGTATTGCTTGAAAGCCCTGGTGGTATGGTGCATCAATATGGTCTAGCTGCTTCCCAACTAGACCGCATTCGGCAAGCGAAAATTCCTTTGACCGTTTGTGTTGATAAAGTCGCAGCCAGTGGTGGTTACTTAATGGCTTGTGTTGCAGATAAAATCGTCGCTGCACCATTTGCTATCGTTGGTTCTATCGGTGTCATCGCACAACTACCTAACTTCCATCGTTTATTAAAGAAAAATGATATAGATTTTGAGCAAATCACCGCTGGAGAATTTAAACGTACCTTAACGGTATTTGGTGAGAATACTGACAAAGCTCGAGAAAAATTTAAAACTGATTTAGAAGAAATTCATCAACAATTTAAAGATTATATTACGCAACATCGACCGCAAGTCGATATTAAAGCTGTTGCTACAGGTGAACACTGGTTAGGCAGTAAAGCGAAAGCATTAAATTTACTCGATGAATTACAAACCAGCGATGATTACTTAATTGACAAAAGTAAACACATGGATGTCTTTTTGATTAAATTTGTGATTAAAAAACCAATGAGTGCGAAGTTTAGTCATTTTATCCAAACTGCTTATGAAACACTATTCTCCCGCTGGCACTGAAACGGAACTAAAAAAACAAAAAACGCTTATCAGCATTTTATTGATATTGACCGTATTCCCGAGTCAATTATCCATAGATTTATATCTGCCCTCCTTGCCATATATACAAAAGGCCTTACATACCAGCAGCACAAACGCACAAGCAACATTATCTGTTTACTTAATTGGCGTCAGCATTGGTATTTTGTTTTACGGCACTTTATCAGATCGTTTTGGTCGCAAGATCATTATGTTGCTGGGTCTAGGAATTTATAATTTAGTAACATTGGTTTGTCTTTTCACCAACGATATTCAACTATTTTTAGTAGCTCGATTGATTCAAGGATTAAGTATTGCATCTATTTTTGTCAATCGAGCTGTTTTACGTGATGTTTTTGATGGTAAACAACTTGTTAAAAGCGTCACCTATCTATCCTTAGCCTGGGTGATGATACCTATATTGGCCCCTTTCTTTGGTGGAATTATTCAACGATTTCTTGGTTGGCGGGCGAACTTTGTTGTTTTATTTTTATTTTCTTCAAGTTTGTTTGTAATTTTATTAAAATTCTTACCAGAAACAAATGTTAACCGTTTAACTTCATTGAATTTAAAATCGATTATCCAAAGCCACCTTGACGTTATTCGAAATCCGATTTTTAGTACAAACCTACTTGCTTGTGCATTGAGTTACGCAGCGATGATAGCCTTTAGCACAGCAGGCCCATATTTAATTCAAACCGCATTTCACCTACAACCTTCCACTTATGGTTTTATTGCACTAATTATGGCCATTGCGTATTTATTGGGGAATCTTATAAGTATTGCGATATTAAAATATTATTCAGAAAAAACTTTAATTTTTCTTGGTATCTTATTATTTTTTATAAGTTCTTTAGTCTTATTGATTTTAGCCTTATTAAGTTTCCACAGTTTGAGTAGTATGTTGGTACCTATCTTCATGGCAATTTTTAGTACAGGATTTATTTATCCGGCTTGTTCAGCCAATTCAATTATGCCGTTCAAAACAAAAAGTGGTGTTGCCAGCGCTTTATTTACCAACGGTAATATGTTGTTATGTTTTGCAATGAGTTATATCACTGCCATTTTGCCCGAGCACAATCAGTTGGCATTTTCATTCATATTCATTGTGACAAGTTTAATATTGATTCTGTTATTTTTTAGCTCGATAAGATCACAAAAACTAACCGTCTAAAAAGGCTTCAGCTTTCAGCCAACTAAAGCGATAACTCTAGCACTTGCCTCAGGGCCTTTAAAAATTTTTGTTGGTAAGGCGATAACAAGAAATGAATGAGCAGGTAAGTTGCGTAGATTGGTTAGGTTCTCAATTTGATATATGCCCTGACTTAGAAAAATATGATGTGCCGGATATTCAGTAGAAATACCAGCATCTAAAGATAAAGTATCAATACCAATGCCTTTAATCTTTTTTTCGCTTAAATAATGAGCAGCTGCTTTACTTATGCCAGGGAAATGCATTACCCCATGACTATCCATATTACGATATTGTGATTCTTGTAGCCAATATTCATCCCATCCGGTATAAATTAACACGATTAAGTCATTTAATTGCCTTTGATTTAATTTTTCCCAATCTTGAATATCTTGTTTTTGTAACAGGCAATCTGGATTTTGTTTAACTTTTGCAGAAATATCAATCATCGCACCTGGGGCAATTAAACTGTTTAATGGCAATTGATCAATAGAAATTCCATTTTCAACAACATGGCAAGGCGCATCGATATGCGTGCCAATCCCTTCAGCTTGTTGATAATCATAAATTCTAAATCCGGCGTGATAATCACAGCGCAAAGTTCGAGCAAATCGAGTCGATTCTGGCCAAGTTTGAATATTTTAATGCAACTCATGCGTTAAGTCGAGCATTTAATATTTGCTTAAATAGATCATAGTCATTAAATATTATTTTAATAATATATTTAAAATAATAGCTTTAATTCATACGAGTCACA
>JBCDIY010000238.1:0-3035 GCA_038748435.1 Pseudomonadota bacterium
CGCAACAACGCCGCCTACGCGGGGATGACAGAGCCTATTTATGCAACAACGCCGCCTTCGCAGTGATGACAGATCCTATTTACGCAACAACGCCGCCTACGCGGGGATGACAGAGCCTATTTATGCAACAACGCCGCCTTCGCAGGGATGACAGATCCTATTTACGCAACAACGCCGCCTACGCGGGGATGACAGAGCCTATTTATGCAACAACGCCCGCCTTCGCAGGAATGACAGTATGAGACAAAATCAACCAGCGGCTTGTGCGCAGCAATCTAGGACACCATCTCTGCCACCACTCATGGCTTTGAAAGCAAGTTCTTGTAGACTAAGCTTTGGGTAATTCATCACGCGAATTAACATGGGTAAATTAATGCCAGAGACAATTTTTACTTCAACCTGATGTTGTAAGCGCGTGGCAATATTCGTCGGTGTCGAGCCGAATAAATCAGTCAGAATAAGTAATCCTTCTCTTGGATTAATTTGCTTAATGAGTTTAGTGACTTTGGCAACGATGGCTTGTGGATCACAGCTGGATTTAATCGGCACACAAACCGTTGGCAAAGGTAATCCACCAAATGTTTGTTCTACGGTCCTTAACAAAGCCGGTCCGACTTGTTCATGCGTGATAATAATAACATTAACGCTCATGTGGTTCTCTTAGTTGTTGTAAGAAATTGGCTTGTTGGTTTTGAAACGCTTGACCTGCATCGTAACCTGAGAGTTTTAACATCTGATTACGCACAGCAGCTTCAACCAACACCGCTAAATGTCTTCCTGGAGAGACAGGTATTGTCACTTCAGGAACTTTATTCCCTAATAACTCAACATCCGTATAGATTCCATTTAAACGATCAATTTGACTTAATTCACTGTTTTCAAATTGTTTGATATGGACGATTAAATCTAATTGATAAGATTGCGCGATAGCCGTATCACCAAACATTTTACGTATGTTTAAAATACCTAGCCCGCGAACTTCTAAAAAATCTTGTAATACTGCCTCTGCTGTACCGATGATTTTATTATCTCTTTTAGTAAAATTGATGGCATCATCAGCAATGAGTTTATAGCCTTTATTAATTAATCCTAAAGCTAATTCGCTTTTACCTATCCCGCTTTTTCCAGTCAGCATGACGCCTAAGTTCAGTACCTGAATAAATACTCCATGAGCAGTAAGTTTGGCCCTATGACTGCTGTCACTGGACATGCGATAACTCTTCAGTTTGATCGAGTCGCGCTAAAATCAATTGGCGCAATTCATCGGAGTCCTTGCAATTAAGAATTTTTTCTCTAAAGGTTTTATCACTTAATAATTGGCTGATTTGTTTTAAGGATTGAAGATGATCTTGTGCAGCATTTTCCGGGGCGACTAATGCAAAAAATAAATTTACCGGTTGATTGTCAGGACTATCGAATTCTATGCCTTGCTCAAGAACAATAAATACACCGATAGTTTTGCTAACTAAATCAGAACGAATGTGTGGAATAGCAATGCCGTGGCCGATGGCAGTACTGCCAAGTTTTTCGCGCTCGATAAAAAGTTGGAACAGTGTTTTAGCATCTGCACCTTCAATAGATTGCGCCAACATAGAGCATATGAGTTCTAAGACACGCTTTTTGCTCATTTGGCCGTCAACGTAATAAATACGCCGTTGTTCAAGTATTTGTTTTAACAACATAGTTTACGAAATATTTATCTTAAGATGAAATTGTTCATCCGATGATTAATGTATTTCCTTATATTGTACTTATCAATTGCTTTACTCAGATTACTGCGATCTAAGGTCAGTAGAGTGCAATAATCGATTACCCAATCAGTTATTTATGATCTATGCTCGTCATCTTTTTCTTTATGGCGCTTGATTTGTCTATCGAGTTTATCGATCAAACCATCGACGGCACTATACATATTGTCATTCGACTCAGCCTTAGCATTGATTGATTCGCGTGGAATTTGTATCGTTGCTTCAGCAATTTTTCTTAATTTTTCGACTTTAAATATGACGTGTATACTGGTAATTCTATCAAAGTGGCGAATAATTTTATCTAACTTTTCGCGGGTGAAATCTCTAAGTGCTGGGGTAACGTCAAGCTGCTTACCAGTAATATTTATATCCATCTTATTCTCCTACCGCAAATAATTAATTGTTACAAATTAGTTACATTCTACATGATTTGAAAGGTTTATGCACGGCGAGAAGCAGTTAATATAACTATAGCAAATTTGTTCATAAGTTAAACTCTTCACCAAGATAAACGTCTCTAACTTGTTGATTTTTCATTATTAAATCTGGATGACCATCACAGATTAATTTACCTTCACTCAAGATATAAGCACGTTCACAAATATCCAAGGTTTCACGTACATTATGGTCGGTAATTAAAACGCCAATGCCGTGCGCAGCTAAATGACGAATGATCTTTTTTATGTCGATAACAGAAATTGGATCAATACCTGCGAATGGTTCGTCGAGTAAGATAAATTTTGGCTCCATCGCTAATGCGCGAGCAATTTCGACACGGCGTCTTTCGCCACCAGACAAACTATAGCCAATACTTTGGCGAATATGTGTGATGTTAAATTCCTGTAATAAACTATTGAGTTTATCCTTGCGTGCTTGTGGGGTTAGCTCTTTACGTAACTCCAACACGGCAGCAATATTTTTTTCTACCGATAATTTACGAAAAACTGATGCTTCTTGCGGCAAATAACCAATACCTAAACGCGCGCGCGCATGCATTGCTAAACTAGAAATATCTTGCTCTTGTAAAAATACATTACCACTGTCAGGAATGATTAAGCCGACGATCATGTAAAAACAAGTTGTTTTACCGGCGCCATTAGGGCCTAATAAGCCGACGATTTCACCGCTTTTGACTTGCACTGAAACATCATCGACAACTTTACGAGATTTATAATATTTACTTAAATGTAATGCTTTTAGGATATTCATTTCAATCCTCCAACTAAAGTAATCTCTGTGCGATGTTTATCTATGGGTTTGGTTGTAACAATATGTGTTTTATAAAAG
>JBCDIY010000239.1:0-3022 GCA_038748435.1 Pseudomonadota bacterium
CCCATTGAATGACAAACATATAAATGATAATATACCAAATTATATTTGAATTGGCTTAAATTTGCTATGATACAACAACAATTATTAGAGAACTTCCCAGGTTATGTGTTTTGGAAAGACAACCAATCGACGTATTTAGGAAGTAATCAATATTTCGCTAAAGCTGCGGGGTTTAATCATCCTGATGAATTGATAGGATTAAAAGATACCGATTTACCTTGGTGTGAATTGGCAGCACAAATGTCTCATGCTGATCGGCTCGCTATTGACCAGCCACAAATGATTTTAGAAATTCCTTTAATTGCTGACGCATCATGTCCATTGGTGATTACCCAAAAAAAACCGCTCTATGACCATAATACTTTGATTGGCATGATAGGCTTTTCATTTGTAAACCAGACAAAATCGATCTTAGCTGAATTAAGCCGCTTAATTGGTAATCTAAAAAATTATAAAGACCAGAATTTTTTAGTGCAAAATGACTCTAATAGTAAGCTGACTAGAAGGCAACAAGAGTGCCTGTATTATCTTTTAAGAGGTAATACGATACGTGAAATTGCGAAAAATTTAAATCTTTCTGCACGTACTATTGAAACCCATATGGTTCATATTAAAAATATTTTTGCTGTGCGAACCAAATCTCAACTCATAGAGAAAGCCATTGAACAGGGTTATTTAAATTGCATACCACGTAGCTTGCTTAACAAGCTTATTTAGTCTCATATTGTCTTATTAACCAACTGATTAAGGCGTTAATGATAAATTCGCTTTAATGCTTGCGTGAGTTCCGGGTAGCTAAAGTTAAAATTGTGTTCAGCTAAGCGAGATGGTTTTACGTTTTGGCCATTGAGTATGAGCGCTTCCCCCATTTCACCTAATAGTAGCTTAATAAAAAATGCCGGTGTGCGCACAAAAGTTGGTCGATAAAATATTCTTGCCAGCGTATGGACAAATTCATTTTGCGTCACAGTATGAGGCGTTACAAAATTAACCGGTCCGCGAATGGCAGATAATTGCCAGACAAAGTCAATTGCATAGATCAAATCAGCGAGGGTAATCCAAGAAATAGGTTGTTGCCCTGGGCCAATTTTTCCACCAAGAAAAAATTTTATCGGTAAAGCCAGCTGTGGTAAAGCACCACCTTCCTTACTCAAGACGACACCAAAGCGCATATTCACTACGCGAACACCATTTTCTTTAGCAACAAAGGTAGCTTTTTCCCATTCCCTGGAGACATGTGCTAAAAAGTCAGGCGCTGCATCATAATTGATAGGCGTTTTTTCACCTAAAGCGGGTGGCAGACCTTCGGATAGAGGCGTCTGAATACCATAAATACCTATCCCCGATGCATTGAATAAACTGGGTGCTTTTGCCCCAGCTTGAGCGCAGATATCTGCTAATTTTTTAGTTGTATTGACCCGTGAATCTAAAATTTCCTTTTTTCTAACTTCTGTCCACCGCTGAGCACCAATGTTGCAACCCGCTAGATTAACAATTAAATCATGACTTAAAACGATATCTGTGGATTTTTCTAGTTTGTTCCAGGTGAGTATCGCAGTTTTATTTTTATAAAGTTTGTGAATTTTCGCTTCTGAACGACCTAGAATCGTGACTTGATAATTGGCTTCTAACCAATTGCGCGCCAGTGCTTGGCCGATAAGTCCGGTGCCACCCGCAATCAAAATTTTCATGCTAGCTCCTATGACAACACTTCATCTATTTTAGCAATTATTTGTTTATCCGTGAAAAGTTTGTCTCGGGCAAATGATATACTGTATGGCTTTTCATCAGCCGTCAGTGTTTCACATTGCTCATATTGTTCGTGCAAAATATCCACTCGGGCATCTGAGTGATCTTCCTCATTAATGCGCCGATGTTCTAACCATTGTTCAACAACAACTTTCGGTACCGTACAACCTAAGATATGAAATGAAACATTCAATTTTTTGCTTAATTCGCTAAAAGCTTCGCGTTGCACTTGTTGTAGAAAAGTGGCGTCGACAATGACACTGTAACCGGTTTGTAATATTTGTTCTGCTAACTCTAATAACGCTTCATAAGTTTTTTGTGTCATCGATTGCGAGTAGATGCCTGAATTCAATGGTGCCCCAGCAGATTGATTAATGTCTCTGTGAGCTAAGTGTTTTCTAATAATGTCTGAACGAATATGTATGGCTTGTAAATGATCTGCAGTAATTTTAGCAATGAAGCTTTTGCCTGAACCGGAAACGCCATGGGTGATGATAAGCTTTTGCGGTTTTGGTTTAACGACATCAAAAGCTAATTGCATATAATCCTTATAGGTTTGATATTTTCTAGCTTTTCCTGCTTCATCAGTTAATTGACTCATTTCAAGTAAGCTAATTTTGGCACGAACAATCGCACGATAATTAATATAATAAGCGAGGACTTTTAATCCCTCATAGTCAAAACTATAGTCTAAATAAGTGTTGAGGAAACGATTAGCAAAGTAAGTTAACTTATGAAATAGTAAATCCATAACTAAAAATCCAACATCAGCCATAGTGTCGGTGAAACGAAAACTATCGTTAAATTCGATACAATCAAAGATCGTTGGCTGATCTTTTAATAAAACAATATTACCCAAATGTAAGTCTCCATGGCATTCACGAATAAAACCCAGTTGCTTGCGTTGCTGAAAGACTGTAAAAAGTGTTTGGTAAGCTTGTTTGGCATAATCGATGAGCGTATCAAGCTCCTGAGGATGTGTTAGAAACGGCGTGATTTGCTCAAAATTTTGTACCACAGGTTCATTGACTTGTTCTGGCGTGCCAAAATAATCAGAACTATCTTGCGCTGCTTTGGCATGAAAATCTGCAACGATTTTCCCCAGTTTTTCTATATGAATTAGTTTTAAATGATTAGTTTCATAGAGATTTAATAGAATTTTATCCTGGGGAAATTCACGCATTTTTATAGCATATTCGATGATGTCACCTTTACCGTCAAGCTCTGGATTAGCTTCGCTGCCGGTGATAGGAATAACTTCTAAATAAATATC
>JBCDIY010000240.1:0-2998 GCA_038748435.1 Pseudomonadota bacterium
ATCTAGTATTACAATCAAAAAAAATAATGCTTTATTAACACAATTGCCATTCAATAATAAACAAGCATTTAAAGATGCAGAACGTGGCTTTATCGCACCATTACCCAATAACGGTATTATTAAAAATAACCAAGGTGAAATTATATGGAACTTAAGTGAATTTAATTTTATCAATAAAGCCAAGCGAACACCGCCTACAGTCAATCCAAGTTTATGGCGTCAATCGAAATTAATTATTAAAGGTGGCCTTTATAAAGTTACTGCTCATATTTATCAAGTCAGAGCAGCAGATTTATCTAATATTACTTTCATCGAAGGTCCAAATGGTATTGTTATCGTTGACCCATTGATCTCAACTGAAACCGCACAAGCCGCATTAAATTTATATTTTCAACATCGTCCAAAAAAACCAATCGTAGCAGTGATTTATACTCACAGTCACGTTGATCACTTTGGTGGCGTTAGGGGTGTTATTTCAGCGCAAGATGTTAAAGATGGAAAAATAAAAATTGTCGCACCTAAAGGTTTTCTCAAAAGTGCCATCTCTGAGAATGTCATTGCAGGGAATGTGATGAGTCGTCGAGCAAGCTATATGTATGGTAATCTATTAACAACTTCACCTACTGGCCAAGTCGGTGCAGGACTCGGGCCGACGACTTCAATAGGAACTATTTCATTACTCGCACCGACGGTTAGCATAGATAAAAATTTCCAAACACTAACTCTGGCTGGGCTTAAATTCATTTTTTACTTAGCACCAGATTCCGAAGCACCTGCAGAAATGTTTTTTTATATTCCTAAATATAAAGCATTATGTACAGCAGAAGATGCTACGCATACCTTACATAATACCTATTCATTACGTGGCACCAAAATTCGCGATCCATTACTCTGGTCAAAATATTTGAATGAAGTGCTTTATTTATGGGGCGATAAAGCCCAAGTATTATTTGCACCGCATCACTGGCCGGTATGGGGGCAAGCTGATATTGTCAAACATTTAAGACTACAACGCGATTTATATCGCTATATTCACGACCAAACTTTGCGGCTTGCCAACGAAGGGTTTACTAAAACGCAAATTGCCGAGATGATTCAATTACCAAAATCACTTGCACAACATTGGTCTAACCGAGGTTACTACGGCACTATGAATCATAATGTTAAAGCGACTTACGTTAAATATTTAGGTTGGTTTAATGGCAATCCTGCGACATTACATGAATTGCCCCCTGTAGCAGCAAGTAAACGTTACGTCGAATACATGGGCGGCGCCGATGCTATTTTACAAAAAGCGCGTAAAGATTACGCTGCCGGACATTACCGTTGGGTAGCCCAAGTGTTAAATCACGTGGTATTTGCTGATCCCAATAATCAAGCCGCACGTAATTTAGAAGCTGATGCATTAGAGCAATTAGGTTATCAAGCAGAATCTGGCCCTTGGCGTAATTTTTATTTAACTGGTGCGAAAGAATTACGTGAAGGGGTCAAACGTTTTAAAACGCCTGCAACCGCCAGCCCTGACATATTACGCGCCATAGATTTAGATTTATTATTTGATTATTTAGCTGTAAGATTAAACGCAGATAAAGCGGCGGATAAGAAAATTGTCTTGAACTTAGAATTTAGCGATCCACGACAAGAATATATTCTCGAATTAGATAATGGCACATTACATCATATCCAAGGCGTACAAGCGAAAAATGCCGATGCAACAATCCAGCTCAAGCGGGAAACGTTGAATCAGATACTACTTAAAAAAATCACGTTACAACAAGCGATAGCTTCTGGTGCTATCAAAATCAGTGGTAATGCGATGAAATTCATCCAACTATTTAGTTTACTTGATAAATTTGATTTTTGGTTTAATATCGTGACACCGAATGTTAAATGACCCAATCTGGCGTTTATTTACGGTTTGCATTGCTCTATAGTCTAGGATAAATCAGCTTATTTGGTAATTATTGCACCAATTACAAACTCAAGTTATACTAGTGACATTTGAAAAATTGGTTCATTTATAGTCAGTGATTAAAAACACAATACAAACAATTCCCACGCTGATCTCAGAAATAATCCAACTTACTGTAGATTTAGAAGAATTTCTAAAATATTTATACTCATTTCAACCTTTAAGTGATTCTAAAAATAAGCAAAAAGCTTATACATCATTTCTTTACTTTAAAAAAGTCCAACGAATACTCACATTAATGCTTGAAAGTTTATATCTTTACATCCTTTTCAATGCAGACGATTTTGCCCAAGCAAGGGCCTTATCGCTACTTATGACCACAGCAGATGATTTTCCTGAAATACCTATTGATAACTTGGTTGCTAATACAATCCAATTGTATTTTGCTAACAAATTGCCTGAGTTGCGTTCCAATCTTATAACTTTTTTTGACAAAAACCGCTCTTACATGACCAATCAATATAAGCTAGAAGGAAAATATTGCAATACTGTTTGTGTTATCACATTTACATCTGAATTGGCGGATCATACATTATTCTTGAACAATCATGCTCAAATTGCATCAATAGGACAAAAACAGTGGACAACGTTGGGAGTTAGAGTCACAGAAGAAGATAGGATTTCTTTAGATAACACAAAAGGTCAGGATCCTATGGCTATTTTTCACCAAGCTATCTATAGACGATTAGCTGAATTAGGCCTTAGTCAATTTATTGCAAATAAGCATTCAATCATTCCATTAAACCGCGATGCATTTAATTTAACAGAATCGAGTACAGATTATCTGACCCAGCATTTTGCTTGTCACCTTGGCTTTGTAGAACCTGAAGCAATTGAGCAAGCCTTACAACAAAATGCAGAGCGATATCAAAAATTTCCTTTATCTTATCTAGCACAACTATCTAGCTGGTGTCGGTTGCTAGATATAAAAGATTTCTTAAATCAAATTAAATATGAAGCGTCACCGTTAAAATCACCAAATCTTCAAAAAGGCTATTTTTCATCAGATAATGGCCATCAAGTTGA
>JBCDIY010000241.1:0-2983 GCA_038748435.1 Pseudomonadota bacterium
AGGATATTTATATATAAAATTAGGGGATTCGCTTGGCTGAAATTATCGTATTTACTTCAGGTAAAGGTGGGGTAGGAAAAACTACCAGCAGTGCTTCGTTTGCATCTGGCTTAGCATTGCGCGGCCACAAAACCGTTGTCATCGATTTTGACGTCGGCTTGCGTAATCTCGACCTAGTTATGGGTTGTGAACGTCGTGTCGTTTATGATTTTGTCAATGTGATTCAAGGCGAAGCAACTTTAAAACAAGCACTAATTCGTGATAAACGTGTTGAGAATTTAATGATCTTACCGGCATCACAAACTCGTGATAAAAACGCCTTGACTCAAGTTGGCGTAGAAAAGATTTTAACTGAATTGCAACAAGAATATGATTACATCATTTGCGATTCACCAGCAGGAATCGAGCATGGTGCAGCTATGGCTATGTATTTCGCCGATCAAGCCATCGTTGTCACTAACCCCGAAGTCTCATCCGTTAGAGATTCAGATCGCATGTTAGGCATACTCGCTTCGAAATCACGCCGTGCTGAACGTGGAGACAATCCAATTAAAGAACATCTATTACTTACACGTTACGTACCTGATCGCGTTGCTCGTGGTGAAATGCTAGCTATCGATGATGTGTTAGACATTCTAGCTATTCCATTACTCGGCGTCATTCCAGAATCCGCTGATGTATTAACTGCCTCCAATGCTGGCGAGCCTGTGATATTAAATCAACATAGTATCGCTGGTAAATGTTATGGCGATGCCGTTGCCAGATTTTTAGGTGAAGAGCAACCACATCGATTTTTAGAAACACAAAAAAAAGGCTTTTTTAAGCGTTTATTTGCCAGGAAAAATGCAGGAGCGCAAGCATGAGTATTTTAGATATATTTCGATCGAGAAAAAAAAATACCGCAAAAACTGCGAAAGAACGCTTACAGATTATCGTTGCCCACGAGCGCAACAAACGTAATAGTCCAGATTACCTACCGCTAATGCAACAAGAATTATTAGATGTGATTACAAAATATGTCAAAATTGATAAAGAAAAAGTTCAAGTTAATCTGCAAAATGCTGGCGATTATTCAGTTTTGGAACTTAACATTACCTTACCTGAAGAGATAACTGAAACAGCTTAACAAATAACCCGCAAATTATTTTTTTTCTAATAATAATTTTCTAAGCATGCTTTAGAATAAGTTTTAATCGAATCATAGTTTTTTGCTTTTAATTTTTCTGGCCAATCAGGATTAGCTAACAACATGCGCCCAACTGCAACTAAATCAAACTCTCCTGCAGTTAATTTGTCAGTTAAAATTGTAAGATTTTCTTTTGCTAGATTAGTTGCTTCCCCGGCAAAACTACGGGTAAAATCATTATCTAGCCCAACACTGCCAACGGTAATTGTTGTCTTGCCTGTCATTTTTTTTACCCAGCCAGCTAGATTTAAATTTCCATCGCTAAACTCAGGCTGAAAAAAACGCCGCGTACTACAATGAAATATATCCACCCCTGCATTTACTAATGGTAAGAGAAATTGCTCTAATTCTTTAGGGGTTTTTGCCATTTTGTGCTGATAAGCACCTAACTTCCATTGGGAAAATCGCAATGATATCGGATACTCGCTGCCAACTGCTTGACGCACTGCCGCGATTACTTCTACGGCAAATCGAGTACGCTCGGCTAAGGTCTTGCCACCATAGTGATCATCACGTCGATTAGTCAACTCCCAAAAGAATTGATCGATAAGGTATCCATGCGCGCCATGTAATTCAATGCCATCAAAGCCAATCGCTTTAGCCTCGCGCGCAGCTTTGGCATAAGCAGCAATAATGGCGTCGATTTCTTTTTGAGTTAATACCGCTGGAATTCGCGCATTTTTCACATACGGGTGTGCAACTGCAGATGGCGCATAACCTGGGACTTGTTTATTTTCATCACAATGGCAACAATGTCGTGGATTATCTACCCCTGAGTTTTGTTGATCGTGATTTTGGCGTACACTACCGACATGCCATAATTGCGGAAAAATTTTAGCCCCGGTACTATGTACCCGTTGTATCACTTGGTGCCATCCGGCTAAAGCCTGCTCACCAAATATATTTGGAACATCAGGATAAGCATGACTTGCTGGGTGATCGATAGCCGTACCCTCGGTAATAATCAAACCCACCCCGCCAGCAGCACGGCGATAATAATAATCGCTATTAGCTTGGTTTGGTATGTGTTGTAGAGAGCGACTGCGCGTCATGGGAGCCATAACAATACGATTTTGCAACTGGAGTTTATTTTTATTAAATGGCTTAAACAAAGCTTCAAGCGACATATTTTTTCCTAAGAAATATAACACCAATGATAACATTGAGACTAACAAATAGATAAGGAACATTCAATCCCAAATTCGCTAAAAAGCCTACTATTATTGCTCCAAGTGCGCCCGTTAATGCGACGATCGCACCCGTGATCCCCATCATCCAACCTTGGCGATCAGGATTCGTTTGATTAGACAACATCGTCAGTACGTTTACTGCAGCCAAGCCAAAACAACTTGCTGTGACGGTTACAATTAACCAAACTGCAAATGGCTCATTTACTACTAACAACAATACGTTGCCTAAAAACAAACCCAAATAGCCTGAGGTTGCAAGTGACTCAGGTCGATATCGCTTGAACAAATTCGGCAGTACAGCACAACCTAGACCTATCCCCAAACCTATCAATGCTAAAACAATACTTATTTGCATACTTGTCATTTGTAATTTTTCGGTTACAAAAAGTGGTGTATAAATATAAAATATCTGCCATCCCAATTGTGTTATGAAATAACCCAATATTAATTCTATTATTTTTTTTTCAGTAAATATACCGGTAAATAATCGGATTAATTTTAGCCATTGAATTTTTTTATTAATTCTAGCAACAGACTTTTTATCATGAAAAAATAATATTATGAAAACTATATTAATAAGCGTAATTAAGCCTGAAAAATAAAAAGG
>JBCDIY010000242.1:0-2931 GCA_038748435.1 Pseudomonadota bacterium
CTACAATTTTTATTGTTGCAAAAAATCAAATAGATAATTTCTTTTGTACTCAAGTTAAAATACAAGGACGTTAAACCATGCAAAAACAGGTTGCATTAGTCACAGGTGGACTTGGAGATCTTGGGACCGCCATATGTCATGCTTTGGCGAAACTGGATTACCAAGTTGTTGCCGTAGATAAAAAAAATCAAAATGATGCAACTTCATGGCAGCAACAACAAAAACAAAATGGTTACGATTTTGCTTATGTGCAGGCTGATATCACCCAATATCCTAGCTGTGAAAAAATGATCGAAGAAGTTGAGAATAATATCGGCAACATAGCTATATTGGTAAATAATGCAGGCATAAACCGTGATGCGTTATTTAAAAAAATGACGCCAGAACAATGGAATGCCGTTTTACGCACAGACCTAGATAGTCTATTTAATGTTACTCGACCAGCAATCAATAGAATGTGCCAAGGCAATTTCGGTAGAATTATCAACATTGCTTCGGTGAGTGGGCAGCTGGGTCAATTTGGTCAAACCAACTATAGTGCAGCCAAAGCAGGTGTGCATGGATTTACTAAAAGCTTAGCTCGTGAAGTTGCACGTTATGGTATTACCGTGAATACAATTTCGCCAGGATTTATTCAAAGTCGAATGGTAGGTAATATTCCTGAAGATATTCAACAGCAAGTGATCAAGCAAACCCCAGTTGGGCGCCTAGGTAAGCCAGAAGAAATTGCTTGGGCTGTTGGTTTTCTAGCTGCAAAAAATAGTGCATTTATTACTGGTGCTAATTTAGCGGTAAACGGTGGTTTTCATATGTATTAATTTAGTATAAATTTAGAATTTTATTTAAAACAACATCACAATTTTAACTATCTTCAAGGGAGTGAAGAATAATGGAAAATAAAGTTGCATTAGTAACTGGTGGTATGGGAGGCATTGGTACAGCGATATGTCGTTTTTTAGCTGAGCAAGGTGCAAAGGTTATCGCAAGCTATAACCAAGGCGGCAATCACGAAGCTGCAAAAAAATGGCAAGCAGAGCAAAAACAAGCAGGTTATGATATTGATATGTGTTATGTGGATATTGCAGATTTCGACTCGTGCAAAAAACTAACTGCTGAAGTTGAAGCTAAACTTGGCAGCATAGATATTCTTGTCAATAATGCTGGCATTACGCGTGATGTGCAATTTTGTAAAATGGATATAGAACAATGGCAAGCCGTGTTAAGAACTAATTTAGATGGTATATTTAATATTACCCGTAATATTATTACTGGAATGATTCAGCGTGGTTATGGTCGTATTGTTAATATTTCATCTATTAATGGCCAAAAAGGGCAGTTTGGCCAATCGAATTATTCTGCTTCTAAAGCAGGTATTCATGGATTTACCAAAAGCTTAGCCCAAGAAGTTGCACGTAAAGGCATTACTGTGAATACGGTTTCGCCAGGTTATATTGAGACGAAAATGGTGATGTCTGTGCCTGAAGCTGTGCGTGAAAAAATTCTAGCGCAAATTCCAGTTGGAAGATTTGGTCAACCGAAAGAAATTGCCCGCGCTGTAGGTTTCTTAGCAAGTGAAGACAATAGTTTTATGACCGGTTCAAATTTGGTCATTAACGGTGGGCAGTATTTAGTTTAATTAAGTAATTGAAATGTAGCAGATGAGAATAATAAAAAAATATCCGAATCGACGTTTGTATGATACAGAATTAAGTCAATATGTGAAACTCACTGATATAAAAAAGTTAGTGCTGTCGCATATTGACTTTAAAACCATCGATACTCGCACTGATAAAGAAGTGACGAACTCAATTTTGCTGCAGATTATCAACGAAGAAGAAAGTGAACAATTACCAATTTTTACTACGACCATGCTTAAAAATATGATTCGCTTATATGGTAGTCCATTACAAAAGTTAATAAGTCAATTTTTAGAAAAGAATTTCGCTATTTTTAATCAATCGCCAAATGATGTCAAACAATATTTTAAACAGTACATGGGTAGTGAAAATCTATTTCAGACTATGGCTGATTTTAGTGAAAAAAGTATGAAACTATGGCAATCCATGTTTGACCAATATACCCATGAAGATGAACAAATAAAAACTAAGCAAGGTAAAAATAAGGCCAGCAAAACACGCAAAAAACAATAGTGTCGCTTGAGTTGAACTAAGCTAAGCCCAAAAATATTTTTAATATTATCATATTGATCTTTCGCAAAATAGCACTTATACTGAAACTACTGATGCTGCACTGCAACATAAATGGAGATTATCATGCACAACGAATTTTCAGAAAAATTTGGTGAATTTTATCAGCGTATGAGTAAGCCAGCCACAGATATGGCAAAATTAAATATGGAAACTTTCAGTCGTATGACGAGAAATTCTAATTTTTTGAATGACTTTCTCAATGCAAAAAAATTGGAAGACATCACTGCTGCGCAAATGAAGTTAGCCAGCACTATGGGGTCAGAAGTTGCTAAATACACCCAAGAAGCATCGAAAATCTGCATGGATGCAGCTTCCGAAGCGGGTAAAGCATTTACTGATATCGTCCAAGAAACAGTTAAAACGACACAAACAAAAGCAGACTAAGTGTTCAAATTTAACTGATTTTCTTGAAAATTTTGCTGCAATGCTTTGAAATCCAAGGACAGGATAAATGAACCACCCCAACCGAAAAGCAGCAACACAAGATCAAGAGGCAACATCAACAGTATCTGGCCCGAATTATTTAGGCATGATGCTGCCCAGCGATTATGAAGGCCAAGCGTATGATTTTATGGTACACGCCTGGTTGGGTAAATTGTATGGTTGGTTATCACCAGCATCAGTTAGTTTAGCTTTATTTGATTGGTTAACGCATCTAGCAATTGCACCAGCAAAACAAGCAGACTTGTCCCGCAAAAGCATTGAAGGCTTATTTAATTTC